>ONXY01000125.1 GCA_900321945.1 uncultured Eubacteriales bacterium
CCGGGGCGGCGCTGGAGGAGGTCTCCCGGGGCATCGCCGCCGGAAAGAGCCGGAGCTGGTGCGCCAGCCGGGGCGAGTACCTCTGCGGCCTGCTGATCGCGGACTATCTGGGCTGGCGTTTCGTGGACGCGGCGGAGGGCATCCGCTTCCGGGACGACGGAACCCTTGACGACGAAAAGACCCAGGAACTGCTGTCCGCCCTGCTGAAGGGCAAAGGGCCTGCCGTGGTTCCCGGCTTTTACGGCGCCAGGGAGGACGGGGAGGTCGTGACCTTTTCCCGCGGGGGCAGCGACATCACCGGCGCGCTGGTGGCCCGCGCGGTCGGGGCGGACGTCTACGAGAACTGGACGGACGTCTCGGGCTTCCTGATGGCGGATCCCCGGATCGTCGAGGGTCCGGCCGAGATTTCCTCCATCACCTACAAGGAACTGAGGGAGCTGAGCCATATGGGCGCCTCCGTCATGCACGAGGACGCCATGTTCCCCGTGCACCGGGCCGGCATTCCCACCAACATCCGGAACACCAACAAGCCCTACCACCCCGGCACCCTGATCAGCAAGAACCCGCCGAACGAGATTTCCGTCCCCACCATTACGGGGATCGCGGGCCATCAGGGATACAGCGTCATCTCCGTTGAGAAGAACATGATGAACAGCGAGGTCGGCTTCGGCCGGAAGGTGCTGAGCGTTCTGGAGGAGTACGGCATCTCCTTCGAGCATATGCCCACCGGGATCGACTCCATGTGCGTGGTGGTCAAGAGCGAACTGCTGAACCCGTACCGGGATCAGATCCTGGAGCGGCTGGAGAAGCTGGTGGACGAGAGCGGATCGGTCACGATCAGCGACAACCTCTCCATCATCGCCACGGTCGGGCGCGGCATGGTGCACAACTGCGGCACTGCGGCCCGCCTGTTCTCCGCCATGAGCCGGTCCCGGATCAACGTCCGGATGATCGACCAGGGCTCCAGCGAGCTGAGCATTATCGTCGGCGTGAACGACAGCGATTTCGAGGCTGCCATCCGCGCGGTCTACCACGAGTTCGTCGGATAAAACCCGGGCCTCTCCCCGCGGGAGAGCGCCGGACGCAGTACCGGAGGTTGCCATGAAGGTTCTGGTTACGGGAGTCAACGGCCAGCTGGGATGGGACGTGGTGCGCCTTCTGGAGGAAAGGAAGGTTCCCTGCCGGGGCGTGGACGTGCAGGATTTCGACCTGACGGACGCCGCCGCCGTAAAGGCCGCCGTGCGGGAATACATGCCGGACGTGATCGTGCACTGCGCCGCGTATACCGCCGTGGACAAGGCGGAGAGCGAGCCGGAGGTCTGCGCGAGGGTCAACGGGGACGGGACGCTGAACGTGGTCCGCGCCGCCCTCAGCGTCGGCGCGAAGCTGGTATACATCTCCACGGACTACGTGTTCTCCGGCGACGGGGAGGAACCCTGGACGGAGGACTCGCCGTACAATCCCCGGAACGTGTACGGGCTCAGCAAGGCGCAGGGGGAGATCGCCGTGCGCAGCCTGATGAAGCGGTATTTCCTGCTCAGGACCTCCTGGGTGTTCGGCCTGCACGGCAAAAACTTCGTGAAGACCATGATCCGCCTCGGAAAGGAAAAGAGCGAGATCCGGGTGGTGGACGACCAGATCGGCTCGCCGACCTATACGGCGGATCTGGCGCGGGTGATCTGCGACATGATTCCGACCGAGAAATACGGCATTTACCACGTCTGCAACGAGGGATACATGTCCTGGGCCGGTTTCGCCCGGCTGATCATGGCCGAGCGGGGTCTCCGGTGCAGCGTGATTCCCGTGCCGACCTCCGGGTATCCGACGCCGGCCCGCAGGCCGCTGAATTCCAGGATGAGCACCCGCAGGCTGCGTGAATCCGGATTCGGGCCCATGCCCACGGTGGAGGACGCGCTGAGCCGCTTCATGCAGGGCCTCGCGGAGGAGGAAACGGAGCCCTGACCGCGATCCGAAAGCAGGAGCCGAAAGGCTCCTTTTTTAGACGGCCGGGCGGGACGGGGTTCCCGGTTTCCGGCGGGAAGGAGGGAACGGCGTGAGAAAGGAAGCCTGGACGGCCGCGGGGGTTTTTCTGGCGGACCGGCTTACGAAGGCGCTTTCCGTCCGGATTCCGCCGGAGGGAACGGCGCTGATTCCGGGGGTGCTGGGGCTCCGGCAGGCCCGGAACACCGGCATGGCCTTTTCCCTGCTGAGCGGGCATCCCTTCCTGCTCGGAATTCTGAGCCTCGCGATCCTCGCCGGCGCCTTCCTGGCGCTTCGGGGAAGAAAGCTGAGCGGCCTCACGCGGACCGCGCTGGCGCTCATGCTGGGCGGCGCGCTGGGAAATCTCGCCGACCGGCTGCTGACCGGTTACGTGCCGGACATGCTGGAGTTTCTGTTCGTGGATTTCGCGGTTTTCAACGTGGCGGACGCCTGCCTGGTGACCGGGTGCGGGCTGGCGGTTCTGGATCTGTTCCGGGAGGGGAAACATGGCTGATACGGAATACCGGGCTGAAGGGGACGGCCGCCGGGCGGACGTGCTGCTCAGCGAAAAAACGGGGCTGAGCCGGAGCCGGGTGGCGGCGCTGATGGCGGAAGGATGCTGCCTGCTGGCGGGAAAGCCCTGCCTGAAGGCGGGAACCCGGACGGCTCCCGGGCAGGAGATCCTTCTGACGGTTCCGGCGCCGCGGCCCGCGGAGCCTCAGGCGGAGGATCTGCCGCTGGAGATTCTTTATCAGGACGCGGATCTGGCGGTGGTGATCAAGCCGCGGGGCATGGTCGTGCATCCGGCGCCCGGCCACGAGGACGGCACCCTGGTGAACGCGCTTCTGCATCACCTGGACTCGCTCGGGGGAATCGGCGGGGAGCTCCGGCCGGGCATCGTCCACAGGCTGGACAAGGACACCTCCGGGCTGATGATCGTGGCCCGGAACGACGAAAGCCAGGCGCGGCTGAGCGGAATGCTGGCGGACCGGGAGATCGAGAAGCACTACCGCGCGCTGGTGGAGGGGCGGATGAAGGAAGCCTCCGGGGTCGTGGAGCTGCCCGTCGGCCGCAGCCGGAAGGACCGGAAAAAGATGGCGGCGGATCCCTCCGGGCGGGAGGCGGTGACCGAATGGAAGGTTCTGGCGGAGGGCCGGAACTGCACGCTGCTGGACGTGCGGATCCGGACGGGCCGGACCCATCAGATCCGCGTACACATGCAGGCCCTGCGCCACCCCGTCTGCGGAGACCCGCTTTACGGGCAGGAGAAAGGGGTCAAAGTCCCCTGCCTGATGCTGCACGCCTTTTCCCTGACCTTCGCCCATCCCCGGACCGGCGAAACGCTTCACTTTGAGGCGCCGCTTCCGGAGGACTTCCGGGAGGGCCTGCGGAAGAACGGCGTGGACGAAGCCGCGGCGGAGCGGTAAGGAAATCCGAAGGACGAACCGGGAGGAACGGAATGGAAAAGCTGGAGGGAAGCGTGGTCGGCACCATTTTCCGGAATGAGGAAAACGGTTATACCGTGCTGACCGTCCGTTCCGGGCGCAGCGAGCATACGGTCATCGGCGCCATGCCGGAGCTGAATCCCGGGGAGCAGGCCGTTTTTACCGGGGAGTGGGTGGAACACAAATCCTACGGCCGGCAGTTCCGGTGCGCTTCGCTCGAGATTCAGACGCCGACGACGCTGCTGGGCATCGAGCGGTATCTGGCCGGCGGGGCCGTCCGGGGCGTCGGGCCCTCCACGGCCAGGCAGATCGTGGAGCGGTTCGGGGAAGAGACCATGACGGTTCTCGCCGAACATCCGGAGCGCCTGACGGAGATTTCCGGGATCGGAAGGAAACGGGCCGACATGATCGCGGAAAGCTTCGCCGCCCAGCAGGGGGCCCGGCAGGCGATCATCTATCTTCAGTCCTACGGGGTCAGCCCGGCCCTGGCCGTCCGGATCAGCCAGTTTTACGGAGAGCGGACGAAACAGGTGGTCCGGGAGGATCCCTACCGGCTCTGCGACGATCTGGAAGGGATCGGCTTCCTGACGGCGGACCGCATCGGCCTGGCCATGGGAACCGCGGCCGACGGGGAGAACCGGATCCGCGGCGCGGTGAAATACCTGATGCGGGAGGCGGCCAACGGAAGCGGCCACTGCTATCTGCCGGAGGAGGAGCTGAAGAACCAGGCGGCCTCCCTGCTGCAGGTGCCCGCGGAACGGTGCGGCCGCGTGATGACCCGGATGCTCTTTTCCCGGGAGCTGACCGCGGAGATGGGAGAGGACGGGCGCCGCTTCTGGCTTCCGGAGTTCTGGCGGGCGGAGAGGGAAACGGCCCGCAGGATCCGGGAACTGTGCGCCTCCGTCCGTCCGGGAAGATATCCGGAGGCCGGCCGGGAGATCTCCCGCTTCGAGAAAAGCCACGGGATCCGCTTTTCGCCCCGGCAGCGGGAGACCATTGTTCAGGCGCTGGAAAACGGCGTGTTCGTCATCACGGGCGGCCCGGGAACCGGCAAGACCACGATCATCAACTGCATCCTGTCCCTTCTCGGAGAGGACAACGAAACCCTGCTCTGCGCCCCTACCGGGCGGGCGGCCAAGCGCATGACGGAAGCCACCGGCACGCCGGCGAAAACCATTCACCGCCTCCTGGAATACAGCGGGGAGGAGGGGGCCTTCGCCCGGAACCAGAACAACCCGCTGGAGGCGGACTGCGTCATCGCGGACGAGGCGTCCATGATCGACGTGCGGCTGATGAACGCGCTCCTGCGCGCGATTGAGCCGGGAACGAGGCTGATCCTGGTCGGCGACGCGGACCAGCTTCCCTCCGTCGGGCCGGGAAACGTGCTGGGGGATATTCTGCAGAGCGGGCGGGTTCCGTGCTCCCGCCTGACGGACATTTACCGCCAGAGCGGGCAGAGCCGGATCGTGCTCAACGCGCACCGGATCAACCGGGGCGAGATGCCCCTGCTGAACGGGGACGGCACCGACTTTTTCTTCGAGCGGAAACCGCTGCTGCGGGAGGCGGCGGAGAGCGTCGTCTCCCTGATGCGGAACCGGCTGCCGAAATACCTGGGATATGAGAAGGGCCGGGAGGCGGAGGAGGCCGTCCGGAACATCCAGGTGCTCGCCCCGGCCCGGAAGGGCCAGTGCGGCGTGGGGAACCTGAACCTTCTTCTGCAGGAGGCCATGAATCCGCCCGGTCCCGGGAAGCCGGAGATCCGGTGGGGGGAGACGGTTTTCCGGAAGGGGGACAAGGTCATCCAGACCCGGAACAACTACGACCTCGCCTGGATCCGGAGAACCGCGGGCGGCGCGGAGCAGGGAAGCGGCATCTTCAACGGGGATATCGGCTTCATCCTGGAGGCGGACCCGTCGGAAAACGCGCTGACGGTCCGGTTCGACGACGACCGGGACGCGCTGTACTCGGGCGCGGATCTGGAGGATCTGGAGCCGGCCTACTGCCTTTCCGTACACAAGAGCCAGGGGAGCGAATTCCCCGTGGTGATCATGCCGGTCACGCCCGGCCCCTTCCTGCTTCAGACCCGGAACCTCTTCTATACCGCCCTGACCCGCGCGAAATCCCTGGTGGTGCTCGTCGGAACCGAAGAGGTGATCCGGACCATGGTGAGCAACGACCACGTCGCGAAGCG
>ONXY01000363.1 GCA_900321945.1 uncultured Eubacteriales bacterium
TGAGCATGACCAGCATCCCGATGGTTTCCTGCGCTCCGGTCAGATCCCTGCCGTCCGGCTTGTCCGCCTGCTTTCCCAGCTGCTCCCGGCATACGGAAGCAAGCCTGACCTCCGTTTCCATCCCCGGCAGCGTCACAGGCATCGGAAAAGATGCCTTCGTTAATTGCGACGACAGCTTAACAATCACGGTATCCATGGATTCAAACGCCGCGCAGTACTGCAAAGAGAACGACTTCAGGTATACCAGCCCGGACACCGGCGACTGACTGAACAGCTGAACCGCGAATGATAAAGAAGGGATATGGGAAATCACTCCCGTATCCCTTTTTTATGACTCCGCGCCAGATTCCGGGAGCCCGTCCGGCGGTCACGCGGACCAAAGCGCGGCATGATGCCTCCTCCGGCAGCGGGGAGTTTTTCGGGACGGCGGCGGAATCAGCGTTCTGCCTTCCGTTATCCCTCCCCCGCCGGTATCTCCATAAAATCCAGCTCGCCGTCCGCTCCGCTGATCATCACGGCGTATTCATATCTGATTTCGTTTTCCGCCGCGAAACTGATCGACAGCTCCGGCAAATCTCCCTCGAACACGTACGTCACCACGACGCGCTGCAGGGAATCGAGCTCCGGCCACCAGTCCAGGGAGACGCCGCTGCAGATGAATTCGCCGTTCTCGTCGAACTGCTGGTTTTCCAGTTTCGTCACCGCGACGTCCTTCGCCGGGCGCAGGAAGGTGAACATCATCGTAACCGCCGGTTCCTCCCCGTTCGCCCCGTCGACGAAGGCGTACGGTTCGAAGGCTGTAAGATCCTCCTCTCCAACATCCGCGACGCTGACCGGCACGTTCCGGAAAACCACCCGGGGAGTCCCGTCCTGAACGAGGGTCAGCTTTCCGGGATGGTAAACGTCCGCCGTCAGCTCGTTTTTCTCCGGCGTCGAAAGCTCCGGGTCGTCCGGCGTCATCACATATGCGGCGTACTCCTCCTCTTCCTCGTTGAGCCGCCGCTCCGCCTTCAGGGAGCCGGTCCAGTCCCCGTCGATCGATTCTATCGCAAACCGGCCCTCCTCCGTGACGGTCATCGTGGCGTCTTCCGCGTACCAGACACCCGCGATATCGGAAAAATCATCCTCTTCCGCCGCGGAGGGCGTCCCGGCCAAACACAGCGCCAGAACCGCCGCCGTCAGGATCATGGCAAAAAACGTCGGCTTTTTCACGTCGTATCCTCCTCCCGTATCGAGTCGTCCGGGCCGCACCCAAAGGAAATGCGGTCAGAGCCCCTCCCCGGAGCCGTCTCCCTCGTCCGCGGGAGTCATCAGTTCCAGCAGGGCCGCCAGGGGATCCTCAGCGGTATGGCTGATTTCACAGACCGCGGCGGTCTGGAGCATGATCCGGAAGAGGACCATTTCCTGCGTGCTTTCGGCGCGCAGGGTTTCCAGTTCGGCCCCGAACAGCTCGCGCGCTTCCTCCAGGGCGGCCGCCTCCTCCGTGTCGTCCTCGATTTCCGCCGCTTCCTTCAGCGCGTCGTATTCCGCGTTCAGCGCTTCCGTCCAGAGTGTTTCCGCCTCCGTCAGATCGGTAAGGGGCTGTTTTCCCGCTCCCGGCAGATCCGAGAGCTTTTTGCAGAAGGTGACTTCGATTTCCGTCAGGTTTTCCGTGAGACCGGTCACCGCGCCGAAGCAGTAATCCTCTTTCGCTCCGGAAGGCGCTTCGAGGACGCTGTTCGCGAGCTCCTGAGGCGGCTGGAAATCAGACCTTGCGGCAGTACTGCCGCCGGACAGAAGCGTCTCAAGCTCGTCCCCGTCCGGCAGATCCGCCGGTGCACTGTCTGTATCCGCGGTGCCGTCCGCCTTGCCGGAAGTTCCTTTGCCGGCGCCGGAAGCGCCGTCCGAATCATCGGATGTCCATCCGCCGACATTGGAAGCGTCGTCCGAACCGTCGGAGGTCCATCCGCCGACGTCGGATACGCTCTCTGAAGCGCCGGAGCTCTTTTCGCCGACGCCGGAAGATAAGCCGGACTCCGTCGGGGATTCCGCCTCCGGTCCGGGCAGTCCGGTGTGGAAAATGGAGGTCTTTTCAGGTTTTTTCTCTTCCCCGGAAGGCGGTTCGGTTTCGGATGGAGCGCTTTCCTCCGGGTTCTCCGCGGCTTCCTCTCCGGGAGATCCTTCGCCTTCGGCCGGGGCGCCGCTCTCCGGGTTCTCCCCGGTTTCCTCCCCGGAACCGTCGCCGGTTTCACCGGAATCGTCCTCATCGTCCGGATTCTCCGTGGCCACCGGGACGCCGAGCCTGATCCAGACGGTCGCCATCCTGGATTCCCGTATCGGCTCTTCCTCTCCCTCGTTATAGACCGCGAATATGTAGGTGCAGAAATATCCTTCCTCCGCCATATCCTCGGTCAGGGTGACTTCGAACTCGTCCGCCATACCCGCGGTCTCGAAAGCCACGCCTTTGTATTCCTGACCGCCCGCGTCCCGGATCATGGACATCATATAGACGGATCCGCCGGTATAGGCTGCTTCGGCGCGGATCAGAACCTTCTCGCCGGGCTGCCAGCCTTTTTCGGGATCGGCGGGCTCGGAAATGATCCGCGCGGTGACTTTCACCTCTTCCACGACCGGCAGCGGGTCGCCCACGTCCAGCGCCTCGCAGATGACGTCGGTCGTCAGCGTGCCCGTCCGGCCGATCGCCTCCGCCCCGAACAGGTATTCCCATTTTCCGTTGACGATGTCCTCCTCGTTCAGCGGCAGATCAATGCGCACGCTTCCGTTTCCTTCGTCGTCCATGTAGATGATCCCGGCCGGTTTCCAGTCCCCTTTATACCGCAGACGGTAATACGCGCGGAAACGGGGGGGCTGCCTGTCGCCGGTGTATTTCAGGTTCAGGCCCGCCATGAGCGAGGAACCGGGGGGATAGGGGCCGGGAACGTGCGATACGCTCAGCTCGGCCTTTTCCACGTCCGTGTACATGGGCAGGTACGCGGTGTTGGACCGGACGATCGTACCGTCCTTCAGCTCCGCTTCCGCGGTCCAGGAGGCATAATATACGCCTTCCTTCCGCGAGTAGGCCGGGATATTCACGTCCAGCACGGTCTCGGTGCTTTCCGTCATGGAGGGGGCGTTGCTCCGCCAGCAGACGAATCCCTTTACGCCGTGCCCGAAATCGTGGAAGGAGGTGGTCTGGTAACTGCCGGCTCTCCGGTTTTCGCCCGTCGCGTAGATCGTGATCCACTTGATGGGCTGCGTGGTGTGCGGCGTCATGGTGACGCGGCAGGGAATGACGACGCCGGTCGGGTAGGTTTCCTTGGGAGAGACGGCGGAGGCGGACAGGGTGATCTGTTCCTCCGGGGGCTCGTCGGTAACGGGCAGCGTCATCGTCGCGCGCGGGGAGCGCACGGGCAGGCCGGAAGCGGCAGCGGTGCCCGTCGCCTCGAAATCGATCTCCACGGCTTCCTTTTCCAGATCCTCCTGCCGGATCCGGTAGGTATACGTGGCCGTGGCCTTGGCGCCGGGTTCCATGAGCTTTCCGCCGTCCACGGGATCCGGCTCCCCGAGCGTTTCCTTATCCGCCGCGTAGGATCCGGCCAGCCCGACGGAAACGTCCCGGACCGCCTCGGTGCCGTCGCTGGTGACCGTGAAGGTCAGGGTGACGGTGTCGTTCACGTAATAGGCGGACTTGACGGGATTCCGGACGTAGACCATGTTCAGCTGCGCCGGGTTCCAGCTCTGCTCCAGAATATTATAGTCCAGGGTGACCGGCTGGGATTCGACGTCCTCCCTTTCGCCCTTTTGGTTATAATACATTCCGGTCAGGTAAACCTTCAGGGAATATCCTGTGGAGACGGCGTCCTTCGCCCTTTTCGCCGGCATGTGGGCAACGCCCGGGAAACTGTCCCCCGCGTCGATGTTGCCCAGCTTCATCGACCAGGTATCGTACGTTTTGCCCAGCATCTGCTGCTCGCAGACCAGCCGGATATCCCGGATGCGGGTGTTGCCGTCGCTGTCCACGATAAAGGGGATCTCCATGTTTTCGCCGGAATAGGCGGCGCCGGCGTATCCGTCCTTCGGGACGTCCAGGTACAGATACGCCGCGAAGTCGTTGATGGTTTTCTTCGGAGGCTTTTCCAGCGTGACCGTCGGATAGGTGAAGGGCGGGCCGACCGTCACGTACTCCTCCTCTTCGCTCTTCGCGGATCTGCTGCGGAGGCGGACGGACACCTCGCGGTCCTTCCAGCCGAGCTTTTCCGGATCCAGGGACAGATAGTAAGTGAAATCGTAGCTCTGCCCGGCGGAAAGAGCGTAGAACATCCAGTTTTCCTGCTTATAGCTGTCCCCGTCCGCGCATTTGATTTCCGTGAGGAAATAATCGTCGAAACGGTCCAGCGTCAGGCGCATTTTTATCGGAACGATGGCGCCGGTGTACCAGGAGCCGTCGTCCCCGGGCTTTTCCACGACCGTGAGGCTCCGCTCGACGGGACCCAGGCTGACCGCGGCGGTATCGGCCCCCGTCAAGCCGCCGGGAGGAGGCGTGGCGGTCGGGTTTTTCAGAACGACGCTTCCGGAAGAACCCAGGAAGTCGTCCCCGACGGAAACGCTTTCCCCGGTTTCCGGAACGCCCAGCATCTTCAGCACGCCGGGCCAGGCGATTCCGTCCTGCTTCAGTCTGTTCTTCTTCTGGAAGGCCTGAACGGCTTTTTTGGTTTTGTTTCCGAAGGAGCCGTCCACGGGGCCGGGCTTGTATCCCGCGTCGGTGAGGGCCTGCTGCAGGGCGGCCACTCCGTCCCCCGTGTCCCCCTGCCTGTACATCGGCGAAGGATACAGCTCCTCTTTTTCCGTATATTTGCACCGGGAGCAGGTGCGCCGGCGCAGGCCGGCGGAGAAATCGCTCATTTCGGTCACGGTTTCCCATTCCCCGAACTGATGGCCCAGGACGGCCCGGGTCTGGGGCCACGCGACGCCGTCCGCCGCGAATCCCTCCGCCTGCTGGACCTTTTTCACCGCTTTTTCCGTGTTCGCGTTAAAGACGTCGCCGGGTCTGCCCTTCATGGCGCCGTAGCAGATCAGTTCCGAATTCAGGAGCCGGACATCCTCCCCCTTGTCCTTCCGGCGGAGGGTTCCTTCGGGATCGTAA
This sequence comes from uncultured Eubacteriales bacterium, assembly GCA_900321945.1. Next base: position 5,123 of record ONXY01000363.1, read on the forward strand.
TTCTCTGTTTCCATCGTCTGACAGAGCGTGCAGACGTGGGACCGGACGCCGGAGGAATGATCCGTGGCTTCCGTCAGGATCACCCAGTCGGCCCAGGCATGGGGCAGTTTTTTCACGTTCTCCGCTTCCTTCCGCCCGCAGACCCTGCAGGTATGCTCGCGGCGGCCTTTTTCGGAGCAGGTGGCCTCCCGGATCACGGTCCATGCGCCCCAGGTGTGCTCCTTTTTCTCAATGGTCTGCTTATCTACGTGCCCGCAGTCCCTGCACTCGCGCTGCCGGCTGCCTTCTTTGGAGCAGGTGGCCTCCTTCGTGACTTTCCAGGACCCGTAATTGTGGGGCTCCTTCTTCAGGGTTTCCGTCTGGGTGTACCGGCAGTACCGGCATTCCCTCGACCGCTTTCCCGTTTCGGAGCAGGTGGGCAGCTTGTCGACGTTCCAGTTGCTCCAGACATGTTTTCCGTCTGCGGTGCGGGGGCAGAAATCGTCCGAAGGCTCCCGGACAGCCGCCAGGGCGTTCAGAGGCAGCGCGGCGCACAGCATCGCCAGAGTCAGAAGCAGCGCGATTCCCTTTTTTGCTTTCATGTCGTTCCTCCTCCATCGCGTCGTCCGGAACCGGCGGACGCGGGACGGCCTTTCCATTCGTATTTTCCGTTCGTTTTTTCGTTCGGTCTTTTGTTCGTATTTTATCCCGCGGATATTCCGCCGCCGGCTCTCTTTCGTCTCCCCGGAGACAAGCGCCAAAAAGCCCGCGGATCCACTTTTCCTTCCGATCATTCCGCAGACCGTCACGCATGGTACCGGCAAAATATGGCAATTGTACATTTCGATAAGACGCCGTCCTGTTCCTCTTTCTCCGCGAAGCTTTCCCCCGCCCGCCGGGCCCGAACGGCTTTTTTCCTCCGCGCGGCGGGCGGAAAGCGCGGGAACAGGCCGGCCGGAGTAAAGGCGCATAAAAAATCCGCCCCGGCCGCCCTGTACGGAACGCCTGCGGCCGGATACCGAAAATCCCCGCCGGACTGACCGGCGGGGATAAAAACCTGATAAAGTACGCGGAAGCGTTTGTTCAGATACCGTATTCCGGTTATTCCTCCGCCGGCCGCGGCGCGTATCCGCCGCACAAGTCGATCACGCGCTCCCGGATGGCCTGGGACATGAGTTCCTGCACGACGGCGTCCTGATCGGGATACCGCAAGGCCAGCAGGGCTTCGCGAGCCTCCAGCCACCGGCCGAAGGAAAGGCGTTCCTCGGAGATGATTGCTTTGCCGGCTTCATCCGCGGCGAGATACCTTCTGTCGGTGATTTCGTCCAGCGCGTCCTGCCACGCCTGCCGTACCTGTCTCCAGGCCCCGGCGTCCCCGGCTTCCGCCGCCATGGCTTCGATTTCCTGATGCGCCGTGCAGATTGTGTCGGTGACGTACGATGTCTCCGCGGCTTCGTCCGTTCTCCGCCCGCAGGCTCCCTTCACCGGAGCGGCGAACAGTTCGCCGTCCGACGCGGAAAGGAGATCGGCGCGGGCGTCCGGCGCGGTATGGTTTTCATAGCAGAGCGTGACCGTCCTCCGGGCCAGCGTTTCAGCGACCTTCCGCGAGACCAGGTCGGAATTGTCCGGATAATCCAGCGTCAGCGCCGCCCCGTACGCGAGCAGCTGCTCGTCGAAATACTTCTTTTCCTTCTCGACGGCCGCCTTCAGTTTTTTGTTCTTTTTAGCCTTGGCGGTCATCTCCTTATATTCGGCTTCCAGGGCGTCGCTCCACAGCTTCACGGCGCCGCCCCACGCGGCCGCGCGCTCGTCTTTGCCTTCCGCCCCGGAAACCAGCCTGTCCGCGGCTTCGGCGACCTTCGCGTGTTCGGGGCAGCGGATCAGCTTCCACCGGGCGACGCCGGTTCCGGTTCCGATCAGGTCGGACACGCAGTATTCCTGCGGCTGAGGCGCGGGCGGCGCGGCCGGCTGCGGTTCAGGTTCGGGTTCGGTTTCGGGTTCGGGTTCGGTGTCCGGATCGGGATCGGGTTCAGTGTCGGGTTCAGGTGCGGATTTTGCCAGGGGAATCACGACTTCGACCGTGTTCGTCGGGTAGACGCCCGGCCCCGGGGCTCCTTTCCCGTCCGGAGCGGTCGAGGTGACCGACGATCCGTCTTCGTTTACCAGGCGGAGGAATTCCATCTGGGCGCTCCGGCAGACCTCTCCGGCCTTCACGTCGTTCTCAACCAGCTTGATCCGCAGTTCGACCTCCTCCGAATTGCCCGGATTGAACCAGACGAGTCCTTCGCAGAAGGGATACGAATACATTTCCTTATCCGAGCTGGGCAGGCCGATAATATTGCTCCAGCACAGGGAATCGAACCGGCTCACGGTTTCCGTGCCCACGTTGGACACCTTCAGCTTCGCTTTCACCCAGCCTTCGTCCGGCGTCTGCGGCGCCGGGCTTTCCTCCGCTTCAAGAATCACCGACACGAAGGAAAGCGGCAGAGCCATGGAAACCAGCCCGGTCTCCACCATTTCGCCTTCCGCGGTCCACGACCGGGCGTCGTATGCCACGTGAAGCCAGCCCGGATCCGGCGCGTACTTCTCCGTGATATCGAAAAAGTCCGGCATGGTCAGGTCCTCCGCAGGATTCAGGAAATACCCCGGGCTGCTGAATATCGTCTCGTCCTTTACAAAGCCCCCCGTGCCGTCCCATCTGTACCGGTCGATTTCACATCCGTACAGCGTAACCCCGCCGCAGTTAATGACGTTGACAACGAAAGACGCTTCGTCGCCGAACGTGTATCCGGGAGAAAAGGAGATTAACGCGAGGTCCAGGGCCGGAACCGTATCCGGTCCCTTGGCGGCCGGGGAGGTTTCTCCTTCGGGCTTCTCCGGTTCGCCCGTTTCCGCGGGTTCCGCCGGTTCTTCAGGCTCTTCCGGTTCTTCCGGTTTCTCCGGTTCTTCCGGTTCCTCCGTCTCTCCCGGTTCGTTTGTTTGCCCGTCCGGAACGTTTTCGTTCGGCGGCTGCCAGGCGTAATCCCCGCCGTTCAGCCACTTCTGCACGCCCGGCCAGGCGATACCGTCCGCTTCGACGCCGTGAGCCTTCTCGATGGCCTTCACCGCCTGCACGGTTTTCTGGCCGAAGGTGCCGTCAGGCTTTCCGACGCCGTAGCCCGCGTCGTTCAGCCGCTTCTGGAGGTTCTTCACGCCTTCGCCCTTGTCGCCGCGCCGGTAGGTCGGCACCGGCCACTCCTCTTCCGACTCTTTAAATCCGCAGCGGGAACAGGTGCGCTGGCGGAGGAATTTCGAGAAGTCCGACATCTCGGTAACGACTTCCCATTCCCCGAAGCGGTGGCCGAGAACCGCCTGCGTCTGCGGCCAGGCGATGCCGTCCGGTTCCAGGCCTTCGGCTTTCTGTACCGCTTTGACAGCGTTCTCCGTCGGCTTGTTGTAGCTTCCGTGGGCTTTGGTCTTCAGGGCCCCGTAGCAGATCAGGGTCTCCTGCAGCGCCTTCACCGCGTCGCCCTTGTCGCCGGGAAGAAGCGTGCCCTCGGGATAATAATCCTCTTCCTTCCGTTCGCCGCAGACCTGACAGACGTGAGCCCTGCGCCCGGTGGAATGGTCGGTCGCCTCGGTGATAATCTCCCATTCGCCCCACTTGTGCGGGGTCTTTTTGATATCCTCGGACTCTTTGGCGCCGCAGACGGAGCACGTGTGTTCCCTTGTGCCCTTGTGGGAGCAGGTGGCTTTCTTCGTGACTTTCCACGAGCCCCATTTATGCCCTTTGGCCGGAACGGTTTCGGTCTTGATCTCGCCGCAGAAGCAGTAATACGTAACGCTTCCCTTTTTCGTGCACGTCGGATCCTTGCGGGTGCGCTCGATCCAGTTGTGGACGTGATCCGCCGTCACGGATGCCGGAAGCATGGACAGCAGCATCGTCAGGACAAGAAAAAAGGCTGTGATCCGGGTCTTTTTCATAGAAATACCTCCCCTCGGTCCACGGTTCGGAACCTTTTTCATCCGGCCGGGTTCAGCGCTGAGAAACTGAGACCGGCCGCCATATTGTGCTTCGTTTGTCCGCATTATACCATATCCCGTGAACGAACTCAACAAAAAGAACCGCGGCGCGCGGATCTCTTTATTGGTGCCGGGCCGGTTCCTGTCCGGGGCGGTTCATCTCCAGCCGGTTAAGGTCCGGCTTGTATTCCACTGTTCGTCGTACAGATCCCGGTTTTCCATAGCGCCGCCTCCCCGCCATCGCCGGATCAGTTCCCGGGAGATCCGGTATTTTCGGACAGTCCGTCGCCGCGTCCGCTTCTGTATTTGCGGCGATCAGGATCGGCGTAATGCCCGGAACGGCCGCGCCGTCCGGATTGCGCGCGACGTCGTCGATAAACACGGTCTCCCCGGCTGGAACGCCGCACTTGTCCAGCGCGCCGAGTAGATCCGTCTGTCGGGTTTGAATGCGCCGACGAAGCAGCTGAACGTGCAGAACGACAGATACTGTGAAACGCCGATATTATACTTCAGCTGCGGCACAATGCTCGCCCAGGTGTCGGACATGATCACGAGTTTGTGCGTTTTGCTGAGCGTTCCGAGCGCTTCCGCGATCCCTCCGGTTTTTGATGCTGTGTTTTTCCGTCATCCCCTGAAACGGCGGCGCGGATCCCGGATGCCGGGAACGACAGGAAAGAATCCGCGAAGCTCCTCCGCGGATTCTTTCACTGTGAAAATTACGGAATGCCGCCGCCTGTCTCTTCTTCGAGGCTTTTCTGCAGCGTAAGGATGGTGTCGTTCAGAATCCTTTCCTCGGTACCCGTCAGGCTGCCCTTCATTTTGTCCCTGAGCATGACCAGCATCCCGATGGTTTCCTGCGCTCCGGTCAGATCCCTGCCGTCCGGCTTGTCCGCCTGCTTTCCCA
>ONXY01000324.1 GCA_900321945.1 uncultured Eubacteriales bacterium
AGCTTCCGGGCATACAGGGGCCCGCATATACGAAACAGGCGGATAAGGAGGCCATATCATGGAAATCAAAGCGGTCAAATTCAGAAAAGACGGATTCTACTCCCAGCCCTTCGCCTTCGGAGGTGAGGAAGGGACTGGCGCTGCCCGCGCTGCAGACAGCCCAAAGAGAAATTCAACCGGGCCTGAGCCGGCTCTGGAAGCGGCGCCGCGCACGGAAAGCGCTGACCCGGACCGGGCGGTTTGGCCTGTAAAGCAACGGAGGAACCTATGGAATTTACAATGATCGAGGCGGGCTGGCTGTCCATGCTGCCGCCGGTGATCGCCATCACGCTGGCGCTGCTCACGAAGGAGGTCTATTCTTCCCTGTTCATCGGCCTGTTTTCCGGCACGCTGATCTACTGCTTTTCCGGCGGCGGAAGCGTTATTTCGGCTGTGGCGACGACCTTTGACATGATGTATTCGAAGATCGCCGACAACGCCTATATGATCATCTTCCTGGCGCTCCTGTGGGCGGTGGTGATTCTGGTCTCCAGATCGGGCGGCAGCGAAGCGTACGGGCGCTGGGCCGGAAAGCGGCTGAAGAGCAGACGTTCCGCGGCTTTCGCCACCTCTCTGCTGGGCGTGCTCATTTTCATCGACGACGGCTTCAACTGCCTGACGGTGGGAACGGTCATGCGCCCCATTACGGACAGGCTCCGCATTTCGCGCGAAAAGCTGGCCTATGTGATCGACGCCACCGCCGCGCCGGTTTGCATCATCGCGCCGGTCTCCAGCTGGGCGGTTGCCGTGGCCAGCGAGGTCAGCCAGACGGACGGGTTCAACATCTTCCTGTCCACCATTCCGTATAATCTGTATGCCCTGCTGACCATCCTGATGGTGATGTTCATCTGCTGGACGGGCAGGGATTTCGGCCCGATGAAGAACGCCGAGGCCTCCATGCTGGAGGGCGGCGGAGTGGCGGACGCGGAAAGCGCCGCCGGCGAAGCGCCTGAAAACGGCCGGGTCTTCGATCTGGTGCTGCCCATCCTGGTGCTGATCATCTGCGCGATTCTCGGCATGGCCTATGTGGGCGGCTTTTTCCGCGGAGTTCCATTCTCCGAAGTGATCGGCGAAAACCCCACCGCCGGATTGACGCTTGGGGCCTTTGCGGGGCTGGTAACGGCCTTCCTGCTGTACATCCCCCGCCGGCTGATGACGCCCAGGGAATTCGTGACCAGCATCGTGAGCGGCATCTCCAATATCGTACCGCCCATGCTGATCCTGATCCTGTCCTGGAGCCTGGGCGGCGTGTGCCGGCAGCTGATTGGAACGGGCCAGTTCATTTCCGGCTTCGTCAGCACCGCGAACCTGCCTCTCGGCTTTCTGCCGTTCCTGATTTTCATTGTCGCCGCGGCCATGAGCTTTTCGATGGGCACTTCCTGGGGGACGTTCGGCATGCTGATCCCCATCGTGTCCATGATCTGCGCCGCGGACGGCGCGGGTGGCCTTCTGGTGCCCACCCTGGGCGCCACCCTGGCGGGTTCCGTATACGGCGACCACTGCTCCCCGATCTCCGACACGACGATTCTGGCGTCTACAGGCGCCTCATGCCCGCACATCCGCCACGTGGAAACGCAGCTTCCCTACGCTACGCTCGTCGCCGTGATCTGCGCCTGCGGATACCTGATCGCGGGCTTCACGCTCACCCCCTGGATCGCGCTGGCGGCGGGCGCCGTCATGCTGATCGCCGCGCTTCTGATCCTGAACAAAGCGAATCCGAAACGGCTGACCCTGAAATGACAGAATCCGGAAGACCCGTGTGTCGCATTCCCCCAGGCAAATACCTGCGGTTTCAAAAAGGAGGAAACAAGATGATTTACGACTATTCCGTCACGAAGGCCAACGGTGAACAGCTGAACCTCGCGGACTGCAAAGGCAAGGTGATCCTGATCGTGAATACGGCGACCGGCTGCGGTTTCACGCCCCAGTACGCGCCGATCGAGCAGCTGTACCGGGATTATCACGATCTGGGCCTTGAGATCCTCGACATTCCCTGCAACCAGTTCGGCGGCCAGGCCCCCGGCACGGACGAGGAGATCCACGAGTTCTGCACGATGCATTACAACACCACGTTCCCGCAGATGAAAAAGGCCGACGTCAACGGGGAAAACGAGCTGCCGCTGTATACCTATCTCAAGTCGCAGAAG
>ONXY01000325.1 GCA_900321945.1 uncultured Eubacteriales bacterium
CAGATGTCCCGGGTGCGGTAGCGGAGCAGGGGGAAGCCCTCCTTGTCCAGACTGGTGAACACCAGCTCGCCCTTGCTGCCCTCGGGGAGCACCTCGCCGGTGTCCGGGTCGATGACCTCTACATAGAAGTGGTCCTCGTTGATATGCATGCCCTGCTGCTCCTGGCACTCGAAGGCGACCCCGGGGCCGGAGGTTTCCGTCAGCCCGTAGATATCGTAGGCCTTGATGCCCAGGGCCTTTTCTATCGCGTGCCGCATTTCCTCCGTCCAGGGCTCCGCCCCGAAAATGCCGGCTTTCAGGGGAATCTCCTCAGGGGAAATGCCCCTCTCTTTCAGGCTTTCGCCGATATAGGCGGCGTAGGACGGCGTGCAGCAGATAATCGTCGCGCCGAGATCCATCATGAACTGAATCTGCCGGTCCGTGTTTCCGGAGGACATGGGCAGCGTCAGGCAGCCCAGCTTATGGCTGCCGCCGTGCAGGCCCGAGCCGCCGGTGAACAGGCCGTAGCCGTAGGCCACCTGGACCACGTCCTCATCGGTGCCGCCCGCGGCGACGATCGCCCGGGCGCAGCATTCCTCCCACATATCCACATCGTGCTGGGTATAGAAAGCAACCACCCGGCGGCCCGTGGTTCCGCTGGTGGAGTGGATCCGGACGCAGTCCTTCTGCGGCACGGCCAGGTATCCCCTGGGATACTCGTCCCGCAGGTCGCTCTTCGTCAGGAAGGGGAGCTTGTGCAGATCCTCAATGCCGTGAATGTCGTCCGGGGTCACGCCGGCGGCGTCCATTTTGGCGCGGTAGGGAGCCACATGCTCATAGACGTGGCGGACCTGCTTCACCAGCTTCGCGCTCTGGAGTTTTCTCAACTCCTCAAGGGGCATGGTTTCGGCTTTTTCCTGAAAGTATTTCAAGATAATCAGCCCTCCTTCTGTATAATAACCCCGTCTCGGGGGGAAAGCCTGTTGCTTCCGGAAGCGCGGTTTTCCGCCCCCCGTATTTACGCGCCGTATCCCAGCCCGAACGCCTTCCGGTTCATCTCCAGGAACTTCGCGGGAACCGTCTTTTCCAGCGCGGCCTCCCAGCGTTCCTTCGGAATGTCCGTATGCGCCGCGAAATGCCCCATCAGCACGATATTGACGGCCTTCGCGCTGCCGGCTTCCAGAGCGGGGGTCAGGGCGTCGAAATCGTCGACGTCGAAACCCTGCGCCTTCAGATCCTCCAGAACGTTCTCCGGATACTCCGCCGCGCCGGTAATCACGGGCATGGGGTCGATCTGCTGCGTGTTGACGATGATTTTTCCGCCTTTGCGGAGGCATCCGGCGTACCGGGCGGCTTCCAGCTTTTCGAAGCTGATGATGTAGTCGCATTCGCCTTCCGTCACGATCGGGGAATAAACCTTCTCCCCGTACCGGACGTAGGTGACGACGCTGCCGCCCCGCTGGCTCATGCCGTGCACTTCGCTGACCTTTACGTCATATCCCCCGTCCGTCAGCAGATTCCCCAGCAGCTTGCTGGCCAGCAGGCTCCCCTGCCCGCCGACGCCGACGATCATGATGCTTGTGGTCTTCATCCCTTACACCTCCCCGATAGCCCCGAAGGCGCAGAGCTGCGCGCACACGCCGCATCCGACGCACAGGGTCCGGTCGATCCGGGCCTTTCCGTCCTTCATGGAGATGGACGGGCAGCCCAGGCCCATGCACCGTTTGCAGCTGCGGCACTTATCCGCGTCCACCTTCAGCGGCGTCTTCGGCTTCACGTATTTCAGCAGCACGCAGGGCCTGCGGGAGATGATGACGCTCGGTTCCTCCGCCGCCAGCTCCTCCTTCACGGCCTGCTCGCATTCTTTCAGATCATACGGATCCACCACCCGGACCCGCCGGATTCCCAGGGCTTTGCACAGGGCTTCCAGATCCACCTTCGCCGCCGGATCGCCCTTGATGTTGTATCCGGTGGTGGGGTTCTGCTGATGCCCGGTCATGCCGGTGATGGAATTGTCCAGAATGATCACGGTGGAGTTGGTGGCGTTGTAGGATACGTTCACCAGCCCCGTCATGCCCGAGTGCATGAAGGTCGAGTCCCCGATGACGGCC
>ONXY01000326.1 GCA_900321945.1 uncultured Eubacteriales bacterium
CTTCGCGGTGGTAACGACCTGCCTGATGTTTTCGGGATACGTAACCGGTATTCCGAACTATCTGATCATGAGCCGGCTGGGCATGATAGACACCTACTGGGCGCTGATCCTGCCGGCTTTCGCCGCGCCGATCGGCCTGTTCCTGATGAAGCAGTTCATGGAGGGACTGCCCACGGCGCTGATCGAGGCGGCCACCATAGACGGCGCGGGCCAGTTCCGGATTTTCTGGAGCATCGTCATGCCGAACGTGAAACCCGCGTGGCTGACCATGATCATCTTCAGCGTGCAGAGCCTGTGGAACACCAGCGCCGCGACCGTCATCTACTCCGAGGCGAAGAAAACCATGGTTTACGCCCTGCAGCAGATTCAGGCGGGCGGAGTCGCGCGGACCGGCCAGGTCGCGGCGGCGAACGTAATCATCGTCTCGGTGCCCATCCTCATCTTTATCTTCAGTCAGAGCCGGATCCTGGAGACCATGGCGTCCTCCGGCATCAAGGACTGATAAAAGGCGGCACGGTCAGAAAAAAGCAGGAGGAGGGATACACGATGAAAATGCTGAGCAGGACGCTCGCGGTTCTGTGCGCGCTTTGCATCCTCGCCGCAGCGGCCGCCCGGGCCGACGACAGCTACAGCATGAAGGACGACGGATTCAGCACGTCCTATACATACACATACGACTACTGGGGAGACGTACAGGCTTCTCCGGACGCGTACCGCGTGTCCGCGGTGATCGACAGCATGACCATCGGCCTGGACAACCTCGGAGGCGTCCGGCTGAGCAGGCCTCAGGGAATGTTCGTCCGGGACAGGGATCTGTATATCGCGGACTCGGGAAACAACCGGATCGTTCAGCTTCATTACGACGGGAAGGAATACCGGTTCGTACGCCTGATCTCCGAGATCGCGGGCTGCGAAAAGACGAAGCTCAGTTCCCCGTCGGACGTATTCGCGGATCCGGAAGGCAACATCTACATCGCTGACTACGGCAACATGCGGGTCGTGATGACGGACAAAAACCTGAACTGGCTGAAGGAGTTCACGAAACCCTCCGACGCCACCTTCGATCAGAGCCTGGATTTCCTTCCAAGCAGGATCACGGTCGATTCCGCCGGAAGGCTGTACGTGCTGGTCACCAACGTAAACAAGGGTTTCGCCAAATACGAGAGCGATACGACCTTTACGGGGTACATCGGCGCGAACAAGGTTTCCGTCAGCATGGGCGAATATATCTGGAAGCGGTATTTCCAGACGAAGGAGCAGCGGGCCGCGTCCGAAAGCTTCGTCCCGACGGAATATGAGAATCTGTATATGGACGACGAAGGGTTCATCTACGCCACGAACACGGTATTCAGCGAGTACGACCTGAAGTGGGACAAGGCCAATCCCATACGCAGGCTGAACAGCCTGGGAAACGACATCCTGATCAAGAACGACCGGTATCCTCCCATCGGCGACCTGTGGTGGATCCAGGAGAGCACGCAGAACGGGCCCAGCAAATTCACGGATATCACGGTTCTGAAGAACGATATCTACGTGGCGGTGGACAGAACGCGGGGAAGGATCTTCGGCTACGACAGCCAGGGCGTGATGCTGTGGGCCTTCGGAACGAAGGGGAACACCGCGGGCGCTTTCACCAGAGCGGTCGGTCTGGAACACATGGGCTACGACCTGATGGTGCTGGACCAGGTGGAGAACAGCGTGACCGTTTTCACGCCGACGGAATACGGCATGAAAATCTACGACGCGATCGACACCTATCTGCGGGGAGACTACGACAGCAGCGCGGACCTGTGGCGGGAGGTCATGAAGCTGAACGCCAATTACCCGCTGGCGTTCCGGGGCATCGCGAGAGCGATTCTCAGGCAGAACGATTTCAAAGGCGCGATGTATTACTATAAGCTCGCGCACGACAGGGAAAACTACGGACGGGTTTTCAAGCTTTACAGAAAACAGTGGATCGAGCAGAACGTCTGGTGGGTGATTCTGATCCTCGCGGTACTGCTGGTCGTTCCGCTGGCCGTCGGAAGACTGAAGAGAACGAAGTGGGAGGTGAGCATGCATGAGCACAGCAAGATCCGCGGCTGAGACCGGAGAAGGGCGGAGCCGGTATCTGCAGTCCCTCCGCTATGCCCTTTATGTGATCACCCATCCCTTTGACGGCTTCTGGGACCTGATTCACGAGAAGCGCGGAACGCTTGCCGCCGCGCATACCTTCCTGTTCCTGTTCCTGCTGACGCGGGTGCTGAAGCTGATGCTGACAAGCTTTCAGTTTATCAGCGCCCCGGTTCAGCATCTGAACATTTTCGAGGAGGCGGCTTCTCTGCTGCTGCCTTTCCTGGTTCTGTGCCTGGCGAACTGGGCGATGACCACCCTGTTCGACGGCAAGGGACGGTTCAAAGACATCTATATGGCCATGTGCTACGCGCTGGTGCCCTATACGCTGATCCAGCTGCCGATGATCATCCTCAGCAACGGACTGACCTACGAGGAGGGCAGCTTCTACAGCGTCATGCTCAGCATCAGCGTGATCTGGTGCCTGTTCCTGGTTTTTGTGGGGCTGATGGAGGTCCACGACTACAGCCCCGGAAAAACCCTGATTTTCATCATCGTAACGGTCGTAGGAGCCCTGGTGATCATCTTCCTGGTGCTGACGTTTTTCAGCCTGCTGAGCGACGCGCTGAGCTACTTCATCAGCATGTACCGGGAAATCGTGTATCGTCTGTATTAAGGAGGGACCGGGAAGATGAGACAAAGGAAATCCCTCGCGCTGAGGCTTCTTCCGTGGCTGCTCGCGCTGGCGGCGCTGGCGGCGCTGATCGTGTTCGTGTTCATACCGATCTATTCCGGACACGAGGATCCGATCAGCGAGCCGCCCGAAGTGTACGGCTATGAGGAACCCGGAAAAGCCCTGGTCATGGAGAACGATTATCTGCTCTTCGAGATGGACGCCGCCACGACGCAGTTTAAGGTGACGGACAAAAGGACGGGGAAGATCTGGTATTCCAATCCGGAAAACCGGGACGCCGACCCGATCGCCCTCTCGTCCAACAGGGACGCGCTTTCCTCCACGCTGAACGTGACCTACACCTTCAGCGGCGGCGAGATCGAACTGAACAACTACACCTATTCCATGGAGAACCGGACGTTCCGCGCGTACCCGCAGGAGGACGGTTCCGTCCGCGCGGACTACGCCATCGGAAAGATCGAGCGGGAATACCTGATTCCGGTCGCGATCACGCAGGAGAGATATCAGAAGTTCACCGACGGCATGTCGAAGAAAAACAAAAAGCAGGTGAGCTCCAACTATTCGCTGTACGAACCGGAAAAGCTGGACAAGAAGGACAACCGCGACGAGATCATCGCGATGTATCCCAGCGTCACGGAGCAGGCGCTGTACATCCTGAAGTCCGACACGACGTCCAACAACAAGGCGAAGCTGGAAGGCTATTTCAGCGAAGCCGGATATACGCGCGAGGATTACGAGCTGGATATGCAGCTGGTGGCGGGCAGCAGAAACAACAACGGACCCGTATTCAACGTCAGCATGATCTACCGGCTGGACGGGGAGGACATGCTGGTGGAGGTGCCCTACGACGAGATGCGCTGCGAAAACGGAACGCCGCTCACCTTCGTCAGCGTTCTGCCGATGTTCGGGGCGGCCGGGACGGACCGGGACGGCTTCATGCTTCTCCCGGAGGGCGGAGGCGCTCTGATCAGCTATAACAACGGAAAGCTGTCGCAGAACGCCTATTACGCCAACCTGTACGGCTGGGACTACGCGACGGAGCGGACGGAGGTCGTCAGCGAAACGGAGAACGCTTTCCCGGTTTTCGGCATGGGGCAGGAAGACGGATCCTTCATCTGCATTCTGGAAGGCGCCAGCTCCTACGCCGGAATCTGCGCGGACATATCCGGCCGGTACAACAGCTACAACTACATATACAGCAAGTACAACGTTCTGCATTACGACAAGTTCAACGTGTCCGGCAGAACGGCCCAGCTGATGTACATGTACGAAAAGGAGATACCGCACGAGACCATCGTTCAGCGCTATCATTTCCTGGAAGGATGCGATTACGCGGAAATGGCGCACGCGTACGGGGACTACCTGAGAAAGAACCCGGAACTGCGCGGGGAGACGGCAAGCGAGGAGATGCCGGTCAATGTCGAGATGATCGGCGCGATCAACAAGGTGGTTTCCAAAGCGGGCTTTCCCGTGGATTCCGTCGTGGCGGTCACGACCTTCGACCAGTCCGGCGAGATGATCCGGGAGCTGACGGAAAGCGGGATTAAGGATCTGCACGTCCGGATGACCGGGTGGTGCAACGGCGGCGTGAGACAGAAGGTCCTGACCGGAATCCACGTTCTCGGCGAGCTGGGCGGGGAGAAAGGCATGAAAAAGCTGATCGCTTCCGCGAAGGAAAACGGGGCGACGCTCTGCTTTGACGGAATCACCTGCTTCGCGTACAACAGCGGGATATTCGACGGGTTCACCCCCTTTTCCAACGCGGCGCGGTTCACGACCCGCGAGCAGGTCAAACTGTACAATTACGACATCGTAACCTATCAGCAGTCCGACTGGCAGGATCCTTACTATCTGGTCAGACCGGATTACGCGTCGGACTGCGCGGCGAAACTGATCGGCGGCCTCTCCGACAGAGGCGCGGCGGGCGTCGCCTTCCGGGACGTGGGGAACCTGCTGAGCGCGGACTACTACGTCTCGAACACCGTTACCCGCGAAACGGTCAAGGAGATGAACATCCAGACCCTGCGGGACGCGGTGGGGAAGAACCTGACGGTCGTAATCAAGGAAGGAAACGATTACGCGATCCCGTACGCCGACATGATTACGGACATGAATCTGACGGGCAACGCCTACGCCATTATCGACCGGAGGATTCCCTTTTACCAGATCGCGATTCACGGGATGAAAAACTATACCGGCGAGTCCATCAACCTGGCGGGAGATTACCAGACCGCGCTGCTGGAATGCGCGGAGTACGGGGCGGGGCTGAATTTCAGCTTCATGAAGACGGACACCGAAATCCTTCAGGATTCGCAGTACAGCTGCTATACGGCCGGCAGCTACGACCGCTGGAAGGATCAGGTTATTCCCATGATTCTCCGCTACCAGCAGGAGATGAGAGGGCTTAACCGGCAGCAGATCAGGAGCCACGACCAGCTGACCGGAGAGGTTTCCGTAACGGAGTATCAGGACGGCACCAGAGTATACGTAAACTACGGGGACAGCGATTACAGCGGGGAAGGGATCACCGTTCCCGCCCGGGACTATCTGGTGGAAAGGAGGGACGGCCGGTGAAAAAGAAGCAGCGCAGATACCGTGAACACTGGTACAGCGGCATAACGGAAGCGTTCCGGATGTATATCCCCGGGAACAGCGTTTATCACACCATGCAGGCCAGACGCGCCAGAATCGGAACCCTGTTCATTCTTCCGTTCATCATCGGTTTTGTGTTCTTCATGGTTTCCCCGCTCTGCCTTTCCCTGAAAATGAGCATGAACGAGGTGAAACTGCAGGGCGGCGGCGGTTTCATCATGACGCCCGTGATGAAATCCTATACCGTCAACTTCTTCGGAAGAGCCTACGCTTTCAGCCTTCCGCTGGGCAACTATCACTACGCTCTGTTCACGGATCCCAACTACAACGAGTATCTTGTGAGCGAGATCGGGCGCATGGCGATCAATACCATCGCCACCCTGGTGCTGAGTTTTGTGATCGCGGTGATCCTCAATCAGCGGTTTAAGGGGCGCCTGCTCTGCCGGATCATCTTCTTCCTGCCGGTTATCCTTTCCTCCGGTGTGCTTCCCGGAATAGAAAGCTCCAATGAGTTCTACAACATGATGAGCGATATCGGGAACACGGTGCAGAACTCCTCCGGCGTGAACATTTCCGCGGCGCTTCAGGATCTGCTGTCCGTATCCGGCGTGGCCGGGGACGTCTTCGACGTGGTTTTCCAGATGATCGACGCGATCTACGACATCGTCATGGCCAGCGGAATTCAGATTATCGTGTTCCTGAGCGGACTTCAGTCCATTTCCCCCTCTCTGTACGAGGCGGCGGAGGTCGAGGGATGCTCCGCCTGGGAATCCTTCTGGAAGATCACATTCCCGATGGTCAGCCCGCTGCTGCTGGTGAACTGCATCTACACGATCATCGACTTCTTCATGAAGAACGACAACCGCGTCATGGAA
>ONXY01000327.1 GCA_900321945.1 uncultured Eubacteriales bacterium
CCCGATCCAGTTGATTTTGCTGCGCATCACGATGACGTTCGCGAAAGCCACGGGCTCGCCGGTGTTCCGGTCGGAATAGATGCCCGTGGAGGAATCGCGGAGATATCCGGTCCCTTCCGTGTAGGCGAACGTGCAGGCGCTGGCCTTGCTCTCCTCCGCGGTCTCCTCGCATCCGAAGAAACTCATGCTGATGGAGGCCGCGTCGTCGCCCCTGGTTTCCGGCGCGTCCGCGAAGCGGAAGAACCGCTTCTCGAATTTCATGCTGCTCTTGGTCGTGAAGTACTTATGGATCTCCTGAATGTGGGCGCTCAGGTTCTGCGGCTCCGGCAGGAAATCCACCCGCTCCTTGAACCGGTTCCCCAGCAGGTCGAAATAGCGGATCGGCTTGTTGAATTCCCACTCGTCCAGCCACGCGCCGACCATGATGTTGAATTCCGTGTTCGGCGGATAGCTGGCGCACGCGAAGCCCGCCTTGAACACCGCGGCGAGGGGCAGCATGGTCATCCGGGCGGAACGGGCTCCGCCGGCCTGCTCCGGATACCTGTCGCCGTATACGGCCATCATCCGGGTATCCCCGTCCCTGCGCAGAGGCACCTGCACGATCCAGTCGGCCTCCGCCACGCCCCAGTGGGGAAAGACTTCCGGAGAGTCGTCCAGCACCAGCACGACGGGCGTATAGGGTTCCCCGCTCGCGGGCAGGCCCGTCAGCGGAGCCACGCCCTCCTCCGCCGGGTTGCTCTTCGCGATGTCCTGGATCACCTCGTCGCTGAGCGTCAGCTCCATATCCGGCTTGATCACCTTCGGCTCCGCGGCCGCGTTCAGGCATCCCAGAATCAGCGTCAGCGCCAGCAGCCATGCTCCTGCTTTCCTCATTCTTTCCTTCCTCTCTTCCATTTGGACCGTCGGCAGTTTTTCTGTTCACTATCCCGGTATACGGAATACATAAACATTTCTCCAATTATATATAATTATAGCAGATTTTGGCCGGGATGGAAGAGAAAAATTTCATTTCTGTGAATAAATGTGAAAAAAAAGCGCAAAGAAAATGCCGGAGAAAAAGCGCTCAGCTCGTCCCGCACGGAATGATCTGCTTAAACGGCGCGGCAGAAGACTGAACCGCAGACTCAAAACCATGGTCTTTTCATTATTCAATGTATATATGCTGTCTGCGTGAACAGCCTGAAGCATGGTGTGTCTCAGGATACTCACGCTGTGCAGGGGAGAACGTTCGGAATAAACGTAAACGGTTTTTACACCGGTTGTTTTCCTTTACACCGGGCCCGGCGCATGCTATGATCGGTGCGGAGTATCCGCCGGCGGTTATCTTTCCGAAAGGAGCGGTACAATGAGAAAACTCTTATCGGTTCTGACGGCTTTCATTCTGCTGATCTGCAGCGGCGCAGGCGCGTCTGAAGGGCTTCAGGAAGCGGACGATAACTTTTTCGTGAGCGAGGATCCCGCGTATGCAAAGCTCGTCGACCGCGTGCGGAAGAATGCCCACAATAACAGTTTTAACGGCTCGGTCCTGATCGCGGCCGGGGACAGGGTCGTTCTTTACGGCGGCCCGAAAGCCGTGAACACGGAGGGCAGGCCGGTCGATATGTATACGACGTACGATATCGGTTCCTGTTCGAAAACCTTTACGGCTGTGGCCGTTTTCCAGCTGATCGAGGCCGGCCTGGTCTCCCTGGATGATCCTGTCGCGAAGTATTTCCCGGAATATGAGGCAGGCCGGGACATTACGGTTTACCATCTGCTGCACATGCAGTCCGGGATCGCGGACTACACCAACGATCCGGAAGCGTTCTGGGGAAATCCGGCCGGGCAGGATCCGGAAAAGTTCACATACATGTTTTTCCACGACGAACTGTCGGATGAGGATTTCCTGCGGGCTCTGTATGCCGCGCCGCTGTATTGCGCGCCCGGCGCCGAGCAGAGCTACTGCAATACGAATTACCACCTTCTGGCCATGATCGTTGAACAGGTGTCGGGAATGAAATTCAGCGATTACCTGCGGGAGCATATCTTCATTCCCTGCGGCATGGAACATACGACGTCCATGGCCGTCGGCGACGAGACCAGCGTTCCCGGCTTCTTCGGCGATCTTTTCAGCGCCGGAATCGTCAATGAAAACGGTTATTCCCCGCAGCCGGACACGGAGCGCGGCGCCGGAGGAATTCACACCTGCGCGGCGGATCTCTGGGCTTTCGACAGGGCGCTGGATTCCGGGCGTCTGGTCGGAAGCGCTTCCCTTGAAGAGATGAAGCGTTTTGAAATGGACTACGGATGCGGGCTGTATCCTTACGGACGGACCGCGTACGGGCATTCCGGAAGAAACGGCACCTATACGGCGCAGAACATTTTTATTGAGTCCGCGCAGTTCGGCAGGATGTACTTTATCGCTCTCACGTCGACCGACGCGGGTATTTTCGGGCTCGACGCCCTGACGGCTCTGATCAGCGGCATTTAGCGCCCGGAAAGCTTCCGGCGGGCAGCCTGTTGTTCGCGGCCGCTGACCGGCGCCTGCCGGACGGCGGTTTTCTATGCCTCCATATACCGTCTGACACGGTCCTCAGCCATGTTGCGCTTGATCCCCGGCGGCTTTTCGGGTACAATACAGGTGAACGGA
>ONXY01000328.1 GCA_900321945.1 uncultured Eubacteriales bacterium
AGGGAGGCGGGGAGAAAACATGACGGAGATCCGAAATGTTCAGCCGGACCTTCCCGATTATGACCGGATTCTTGCTCTTTATGAGCAAACTTTTCCGGAGAACGAGCGAATCCCCTGGGAAATGCTGATGAGGTCCGCAGCGCGGGACGGCATTCATTTCCGCGCCTGTTACGAAGACGGGCTTTTCGTGGGATTCTACGACGTCAGCGCAACGGACCGGGTGGTTTTCCTGCTGTATCTGGCCGTGCCGGATGAGCTCCGGGGTCACGGGTACGGCAGCCGGATCCTTGGGACGATGAAAACGGAGTATTCCGGGCGGATGATCACGGTGAACGTGGAGCCGCAGAACGAAAAAGCGGAGAACCGTGAACAACGGGAAGCACGGCTCCGCTTTTACCGGAGAAACGGATTTTATGAGACAGGATACTCCCTGATCGACGAAGGGGACCGGTTCAGCATTCTTTCCAGCGAGCTGCCGTTCAGGGAGGACGCATATCGGGAGGCAGTGAACCAGCTGTCCGGCGGCGCTCATCCGTTCACGGTGGCGCGGGACTGGAAGACGGAGCCTCAGGAAGGCTGAGAATGCCTACTGATTTCCTCCGCCCGGCAGACCCATGATCAGGGATCCGAAGCTGGAGGGCAGCTTCGAGATGAACTGGAGCAGCCCCGCATAAAGGCTGGCCTGCAGATTCGTCAGCAGGCCGGCTTTTTCATCGCCGTCCATGGAGAAGGGCTCCACGGCGTCGTCCGAGGCGACGGATGACCCGGCCTGCGCCGTCCTGCCGTTCAGGGTCAGGGTCAGCACTTCGCCGACGTTTTCAAGCTCTACGTTTACGGTCGCGGCGATTTCCGCGTGATCTCCCGCATCCGTTTCCGAACCCTCCGCATGATAGACCAGACAGATGACTTCGGAGTCCGGGCCGGGGTCGGCCAGGACGGTCAGATCCAGTTTCAGCGTTCTCCCGCTGTCCGACGCGGTCCAGACAGCCGCGGCGTTTTCCCGGACGGGGGAAAGAACGGTGCCGCCGGCATTCTGCGTCAGGTTCAGGGAGAGAGTCATGCTGCCGCCGCTTTCCTCGCCGGATGCGGTCGCTTCTCCCGCCAGAATCCGGACGCTGCCGTCCGCCGGATCCGCCCGGAGACTGCCCACGGCGTGCAAACCGGATTCCCTGTCCTCCAGAAGCAGGTCAAGATGGAGGGGAACCTGATTTCCGTTATACGAGACGACCGTATCGGAAAGGATCTGAACCGGTGAACGGGATTCGCCCGCATATATCCGGAGAACCACATCCTCTGAAAACAGATCGGGAAGGGAACGAAGGAAAGAAGTCAGCTTTTCCGCGGCTGCGCCGGCTCCGGGCAGCTGATCCGGAGAAGCCAGCTGCTGCACCGAGGGACGGGTCCAGATGCCGGTAAACCGGGAAAGACGGGAAGCGAGAGCTTCCTTTTTCAGAACCAGGAGGGTGACTGTCTTCGCGCTGAAATTCACGCCTGCGGGAAGCTGCGCCTCCGGATCGGTGACCGGCTCCGTCACCGGCTCGCCGGCCATACTGAGAAGCGCCGGAACCAGCGCCGCGGGGTTCGGGCTGCCGGACAGGGAGGAAAGCAGCGCCTTCGGGTTTTCAAGGAAGGACAGGGCCTTTGCCATCATACTGTCCGCCGTCTCCCGGGGGAGCGAACCCTGGGAAGACATCTGCTGCAGCGCTTTTTCCAGAAGGGCCCGGGCCTGGTCGGGCGTTACCCGGAGTACATGGTTTCCGAGCAGGGAGGAAGCCAGAAAGATGCCGCTCCGGCCTGCTTCGCCGGTGATGTCCAGCGCGGATTCCCCGTTCAGGAGAAGACGGAGACTGCCCTGAGCGGCAGTTTCCGAATACCAGCCGGACATTTCCACTGTAAGCGCGGAAAGCAGATCCTGAACCGGAACCCGGACTTCCTCCGGCAGCACATCCAGAAGGGCGGAACCGGGCTGAACGCTGAGGTCCAGGGTCAGCTGCTGCCCGTCGGACAGATCCGGGGAGACAAAGCTCTGCCGGGCGGGAAGCCAGGACAGAGAGAAAGGGCAGGATTCAGCCGTTGAAAGGGCCGGAACCGCCATCACCAGCAGCGCCAGAAACAGGGACAGCATCTTTTTCATAGAAATGCATCCTCCTTGAGCGTTGAACTGTAAGTTTCTGTTCCGTACCG
>ONXY01000330.1 GCA_900321945.1 uncultured Eubacteriales bacterium
GTGACCGTTCCTTCAAAATCCCAGAGATAGGCGTCCTCATAGTACAGTCTGTCCGTCATTCTTCTCCCTCTCGGCTGCCCTGCGCAGCGCTTCCCTGTCGTTCTCCAGCTCACCGTCCATAACCCCGGACAGCAGTTTCTCCAGTTCTTCCCCGATTTCCTTTCCCCGGTAGCCGAGCTCCGTCAGGTCTCTCCCGTTCAGCTGAAGATCCTTCAGCGAGAAACAGGGCCGTTCCGCCAGCAGCGCGTCCAGAGCGGCGTTCAGTTCCGCCTGCCGTTCCGTCGCGTGCAGGGGATTCCGGGTCCCCGTCGCGATCCGGTCCGCCCGGTGCACCGCGAACAGCGCGCGCAGATCCTCCTCACCGAACCGGTTCAGCCGTCTCAGAAGGGTCTTCCGGTCCGGGCTCAGCGGAATATCATGAGCTTCCACCAGCCGGAGAATCCGGTCCCGGCTCGCTCTGTCAAACCGGAGACGGTCCAGTGTCTCCTCCGCCAGTTTCGCGGAGATCACATGATGTCCGGCATAATGCCCTATGCCCTTCGCGTCGGTGGTTCTGGAAAAGGGTTTCCCGCAGTCGTGCAGCAGCATCGTCATCCGCAGAACAGGATCCGGCGGTATGTTTTCCACGGTTCTGACCGTATGTTCCCATACGGTGTACAGGTGATGCGGATTCTCCTGATCGTATCCCACCTCCGGCTTCAGGCAGGGGATCAGAAAAGTGATCACTTCCTCATAATCCCGCAGAATCCGTCCCGCGCCTGGGCCGCACAGAGTTTTCAGCAGTTCCGTACGGATCCGTTCGGCAGCGACCCCGTTCAGTGTCGGATACAGGCGCCGCAGCGCCCGTTCCGTGTCCGGATGAATGGAGAAATCCAGTGCCGACGCGAAGCGCATGGCCCGCAGAACGCGAAGCGCGTCCTCCTCAAAACGCTTTTCCGGATCCCCTACGCAGCGGATCAGGCCCTTGTCCAGATCCGCTCTCCCTCCGAACAGATCCAGGATTTCACCGTCCGCCCCGCAGGCCATTGCGTTTATCGTGAAATCCCGTCTGGACAGATCCTCGTCCACCCGGTCCACAAAGGAAACATGATCCGGATGCCTGTGATCCGTATAATCGCCGTCCACGCGATATGTGGTGATTTCATAGGGAACCCGGCCGATCACGACGGTCAGCGTCCCGTGTTTCAGACCCGTTTCGACAATATGCTCCCCTGCGAAAACCTCAGCGGTTTCCTCCGGCAGGGCGGAGGTGCAGAGATCCCAGTCCTTCGGTTCCTTCCCCAGCAGGGAGTCCCGGACACAACCGCCCACCGCGTAGGCGGAGAAACCTGCTTCCCGAAGCCGGAAAAGCAGCTTCTGTACGGTTTCAGGCAGTTTCATACAGAATCATCCTCCGTTCATGCCGGAATTATACCATATCCGTCCCGCGGATAAAAGTCCGGTTTCTTTCGTTGGACCGCCCTGTCCGCACAAAAAAGCCGTCTTCCATTGTGCGGATGGAAGACGGCTTATGCTTGCCTGATGTGTATCCTGTTCGATTATTTTTTCTGTCTGCAGTCTGAAAACATCTGCGTTCGCGCGGCAGCGCGGGAGCGGTGTCAGACCAGCTCCAGAATCACCATTTCGGCGGCGTCGCCGCGGCGGGGACCCAGCTTGTAGATGCGGGTATAGCCGCCGGAGCAGTTCTTTTCCGCGTTGCGGGCCTTGTACTTGGGTCCGATTTCGCGGAACAGCTTCTCCACGACGGGATGCTTGTTGTCCTTGGTCCGTTCCCTGTATTCGGCCTTGTTCTCGTCGTCCTTCTTGGCTTCCTTCAGGTCGTAGAGATAAGCCATCATGATGCGGCGGGCATGCAGCTTGCTGGGAGCGTCGTTGGTGACCTCCAGCGTGATCAGCTGGCCCTTGTCGTTATGGGTTTCCTTGGTGGCCGTGACCGTGTTCTCGCATTCGCGGACAGCCAGCGTGATCATCCTGTCGGCGATCCGGCGGACTTCCTTCGCCTTGCTTTCCGTGGTCTTGATGCGGCCATACCAGATCAGATTGGTCACCTGATTGCGGAGCAGCGCCTTGCGCTGATCAGCCGTGCGACCCAGCTTGCGTTGGTTAGCCATGGGATTGTTCCTCCTTCTGGTAATGCGCTTCGGGATTCTTTCCCCGGCGCTGAAAACTTATTCTTCGATGGGACGCAGGCCCAGGCCGAGCGCTTCAAGCTTCTGCTCAACCTCTTCCAGGCTCTTGCGGCCGAGGTTCCGGACCTTCATCATGTCGTCCTCGTTCTTCTGAACCAGCTCGGCGACACTGTTGATTCCGGCCCGCTTCAGGCAGTTGTAGGCCCGGACGGAAAGATCCAGTTCCTCGATGGTCATCTCCAGAACCTTGTCCTTCTTATCCTCTTCCGGCTGCACCATGTTCACCGGAATAACCTGATCCGTCAGTCCGACAAACATCTCCAGATGCTCCATCAGGATCTTGGCCGCTCCGCTGATGGCTTCCTCCGGCTTCAGCGTGCCGTTGGTCCACAGCTCAAGCGTCAGTTTGTCGTAGTCCGTGATCTGTCCTACGCGGGTGTCTTCCACCGTGTAGTTGACCTTTTTCACCGGAGTGAAAATGGAATCGATCGGAATCACGCCGATGGGCATGCTGGAATTCTTGTTCTTCTCCGCGCTGACATAGCCGCGGCCCCTTTCGAGGGTCAGCTGCATCTGGAGATGCGCGTCCTCGTTCAGGGTGGCAATATGCAGATCCCGGTTGACGATTTCAACCTCATCGTCCGTCCTGATATCCCCCGCGGTCAGCTCCATCGGGCCTTTGAAGTCCAGGTTCAGCTGCTTCGGACCCTCCGCGAACATCTGGCAGGCCATGCTCTTCAGGTTCAGGATGATCTCGGTCACATCCTCCTTCACGCCCGGAATCGTGGAAAACTCATGCTGTACGCCTTCGATATGCACCGAGGAAACAGCCACGCCGGGAAGGGAGGAAAGAAGCACGCGGCGCATGGAATTGCCCAGCGTGTGGCCGAATCCGCGCTCCAGCGGTTCGATGACAAACTTGCCATACATACCGTTCTGGCCCACTTCGACACACTCGATCCGTGCCTTTTCGATTTCGACGATCATTGGTACCCTCCTCAATTGTTCCCTGACAGAAGGACTTCCGTCCTCCGTCATTAACGGCTGTAGTACTCGACGATCATGTTCTCGGCCACTTCCAGGTCAATATCTTCCCGGGTGGGCAGAGCGGCAACGTTGCCGGTCAGATTCGGGGCGTCAAAGCTCAGCCACTTGGGAGTCAGCGTGCTGGTGCCTTCCCGCAGGCTCTTGAACATTTCGCTCTCGGCGGAACGGGGACGCAGGGTGATCACGTCGCCCACCTTCACCTGGTAGGAGGGGATGTCCACCTTCTGGCCGTTCACACGGATATGACCGTGTCCGACGACCTGGCGGGCCATGCGGCGGGTCTTCGCGAGGCCGAGACGGAACACCACGTTGTCCAGCCTCAGCTCCAGCAGACGGAGCATGTTGTCGCCGGTAATTCCCTTCATATGGGCGGCCTTCAGGTAGTACTTATGGAACTGCTTTTCCTGTACGCCGTAAACAAACTTGACCTTCTGCTTCTCCTTCAGCTGCGCGCCGTACTCGGAAACCTTCTTCCGGCGGTTTCCGCCGGGATTGCGGGTGGATTTCTTATTGCTATAGCCCATGACGGCCGGGGAAATATCAAAAGTCCGGCACTTCTTGGCGATAGGTTCTTTATTGACAGCCATTCTTGCTTGTCCTCCTTCACATTAAACGCGGCGGCGCTTGGGCGGACGGCAGCCATTGTGGGGAATGGGGGTGACGTCCTTGATCATGTTCACGTCCAGGCCGGCGGCCTGCAGGGAACGAATCGCGGCTTCGCGGCCGGATCCGGGGCCGTTCACGTAGACCTCGACGGTCTTCAGGCCGTATTCCATCGCGGCTTTGGCAGCGGTCTCCGCGGCCATCTGTGCGGCGAAAGGCGTGCTCTTCTTGCTTCCGCGGAAGCCCAGTCCGCCCGCGCTTGCCCAGCTCAGAGCGTTCCCCTGCGTATCGGTGATGGTCACGATGGTGTTGTTGAAAGAAGAACGGATATGGGCGGCGCCGCGCTCAACGAGTTTCCGCTCACGGCGTTTCCGTGAAACCTTCTTAAGCTTTTGCTTGGGTGCCATTGATTTTTCTCCCTCCGTAGCCCATGCGGCGCATGGGCGTCAATTCGTATTACTTGGTAGCCTTCTTCTTGCCCGCGATGGTCTTCTTCGGGCCCTTGCGGGTGCGGGCGTTCTGCTTCGTGTTCTGCCCGCGCACGGGAAGGCCGTGACGATGACGTACGCCACGGTAGCAGCCGATTTCAATCAGGCGTTTGATATTGAGGGATACCTCGCGGCGGAGATCGCCCTCCACCTTCAGGTGATGCTCAATGTATTCACGCAGCTTGCTGATTTCGGTCTCGGAGAGATCCTTCACCCGGGTGTCGGGATTGATGCCGACTTCCGTCAGCAGCTTCTGCGACGTGGTCAGGCCGATGCCGTAAATATAGGTCAGGCCGACTTCAACGCGCTTTTCTCTGGGCAGGTCGACGCCTGCAATGCGTGCCATGTGTGTGTTACACCTCCATCAAATGTTGACCTCAGGTCAAATGGGAAAGGCATGGCCGATCCATGCCGGTCCGGCGTCAGGCCGGACCAGGACGGTTTTCCCTCAGCCCGCGGGAAAAACCCTTCGGTCTCCGGATTCATTCCGCAGACCGGCTTTCCCCGCTTCCCCGCGGCAACCCACCGTGCGGAAACAGGTACGGCGTTTGTCGGCTCCCGGTGAAAGCAGGCGCGCGACAACACCACCCGGCCGCTGTGGAAGGCGCGGCAGGACGGTGCTAAAAAAGAGACGTAAGGACAGCTTCCGGAACACGGGCCGCGAAGCCCGTGCAGCCGCCCGGAAGCCGACCGGGCTAACCATCAGATA
>ONXY01000352.1 GCA_900321945.1 uncultured Eubacteriales bacterium
AGCTCCGGCGCGTCCTCCGGTTCGTCAAACGGGTTTTCATCCAGCGGAGCCGGTCCGTACCAGGTGTTTTTCTGCCAGTCGCGCAGGGGCGGCTGAGGCCCTGTGTCCCACGGGGGCCGGTCATTTCCCTCCACGGACCCGTCTCCTTTCTTTTTGAACTTCGGTCTGTTTACAGTTCGCGGACGATCTGTTTGAAAATCCGACCCCGTTCTTCATAATCTTTGAACATATCGAAACTGGCGCAGGCGGGGCTCAGAAGCACGTTCCATCCTTCTTCGGCGATCCGGCGGCATGTCTCCACCGCCTCCCGCAGGGTTTCCGCGTGCAGAATATGCCCGTATCCCGCTCTGAGGAGGCTTTCCTCGATCTGGGACGCCGTTTCGCCGATCAGCACGACCTCGCGGATGATGTCCTGCCGCTCCTGAATCCTCCGGCTCAGCGGATCGAAACTGGTATGCTTGTCGTATCCTCCGAGAATCAGCACCGTAGGCTTTTCCATCGTGTCCACCGCTTTCAGCGTGGAATCCACGTTGGTTCCCTTGCTGTCGTTGAAGTACTCCACGCCGTCCAGGACGCGCACGCTTTCGATCCGGTGCTCCACGCCCCGGAAGGTCCGCAGGCTGTGCCGGATCACGGGCGCCGGCACGCCGGCCGCCGCGGCGCAGCATACGGCGCCCAGCGCGTTCTCCAGATTGTGGGGTCCGGGAATCCGGACCTCGTCGGTTCTGCAGACGGTCCGCTCCTCCCCGTTCATTCTCAGAATAATCTCCCCGTCCCGGACGAAAGCCCCTTCCCGGACCTCCTTCTTGCGGCTGAACTTCAGAACACGGCTTTTTACCTGTTTATGGAGGCCCTGCAGGCCCGGATCGTCCGCGTTGAAAACAGCCCAGTCTTCCGGCGTCTGCCGGCTGAACATGCGCATCTTCATTTCCGTATACACGGCCATGGTGCCGTGGCGGTTCAGATGATCCTCCGTAATATTGGTCAGGAGCGCGATATGGGGGTGAAAGGTATCCGCCGTTTCCATCTGGAAGCTGGAAACCTCGCACACGATCACGTCTTCCTTTTTGCTGACCAGCGCCGCGAGGGAATACGGATATCCGATATTGCCCACCACGTGCGTCACCCTGCCTGAATTGCGGAATATTTCGCCGAGAAGGGAAACGGTGGTGGTCTTGCCGTTGGTGCCGGTCACGGCGACCAGCGTCCCTTCGCTCAGCTGCGACGCCACCTCCAGCTCGCCGGTCACGTAGATCCCCATCTCCCTGGCCCGGACCACAAACGGCGCCGTATCCGGAATACCGGGGCTGATCACCAGAACGTCCTTTCCCTCCAGCAGATCCGCCGCGGGGCATCCGAACCGTCTTTCCAGATCCAGGCCCTTCAGGTTGTCCAGTCCCGCGCCGAGCTCCTCCTCGGTTTTGCTGTCATTGACCGTCACGACCGCCCCGTTCGCCCGGAGCAGCTGCGCCGCCGCCACGCCGCTGCGGGCCATTCCCACGATCAGCACCTTTTTCTGTTCGTAATTCATCGTTTTCTCCGCCCCTCCGGGATCATAAAAAAGCCTCGCCCGTCCGGCCTTTCCTTTCGTCAGGCCAGCAGGCTCAGCACCGCGATCCAGCACGTCATCACCGTGATGACGGCGTACATGCTGACGATCTGCGTTTCAGAGTACCCTTTTTTCTCAAAATGATGATGAACCGGGCTCATCAGGAAGAGCCGCCTTGGCTGATGGTCCCTGCTGAATCTCCGGGTCAGTTTGAAATAATACCGCTGCAGAATCACGCTGACGCTGCTGAGGACCGGACAGAACCCGATCAGCAGCAGCAGAACGGGCTGACGCAGCGTCAGGGCCAGGGCGGCCGCGGCGCCGCCGAGAAACATGCTGCCCGTGTCGCCCATGAAGACCTTCGCCGGGTAGCGGTTGAAACGCAGGTATCCGGCGCAGCCTCCGGTCAGCCCGAGCGCGAAGACCGCCGCCGGGGCGTACGTCCGCGCGTCCGCTCCGGAAACGTAAACCATAATCAGCGCGGCGGCCGCCCAGGCGCTGTTCGAAACGACGCTGACGGTTCCCAGCAGCCCGTCCAGCCCGTCCTGCAGATTGGTTGAGTTGACGTAGAAAATCACGAGGCCCGTCATGACGGGCAGATACCAGATTCCGAGATTCACTTCATCCTTCAGGAAGGGAATCCGGACCGCGCTTCCGACGTTCGGGTTGAAATAGCACCATACGCTGAAAGCCGCGGCGGCGATGACCTGCCCCGCGATCTTCTGCCAGGGCGTCAGGCCCTCGTGGCGCTTTTTCACCGCCTTGATCCAGTCGTCCGCGAAGCCGACCGCCATGCTGAGCAGGCTCAGGCCGATAAGTCCAATGCTCAGATCCCACACGCCCTGCCACGGATACGGATGCAGCAGCAGCTGGCTGCAGATCATGCCCAGGACGATCATGAGGCCCCCCATGAGCGGCGTGCCCTGCTTCTTCTGATGCGCCGGGCCCTTGTCGTAGATCACGGTCCCGAAGTGCAGCCTGTTCAGCCTTCTGATCAGAGCGGGGCCGAAGGCGAGGGAGACGCCCAGCGAAAGCAGCATCGCCGCGGCGGAACGCAGAATCATGATTTCTCCTCCCGTTTTTTCATCTCCAGCAGCAGCTCGCTGACGATGACTTTTTCGTCGAAAGGCCGTTTGACGCCCATAATCTCCTGATAGGTCTCATGGCCTTTGCCGGCCAGAACGATCACATCCCCGTCCTCCGCGATCTCCAGCGCCCGCCGGATGGCTTCCCGGCGGTTCTCGATCACCTCGTATTTTCCGCCGGTGGG
>ONXY01000334.1 GCA_900321945.1 uncultured Eubacteriales bacterium
GCAGGATATTTGACATTAAACTGGATGGAATGTACAATTTCCTCATGGGCAGGATCTTTTATCTAATGGGCAAAAGTGCCACGGGCAAAGATCATATTTATAAAGCGCTGCTGCAGGATAAGGCCCTGCAGCTTTTTCCGCTTGTGTTGTATACCACCCGCCCGATCCGGACCGGGGAAAAAGACGGCAGAGAGTATTATTTTGTCGGGGAAGACCGGCTTCTGCAGATGCGGGAAAAGGGGCAGATCATCGAGGAGCGCGTATACGATACCATATACGGACCCTGGCGGTATTTTACGGCCGATGAAGGGCAGATCGATCTGGAGCGGAACGACTATCTGGGGATCGGCACGCTGGAATCGTATCTTCCCCTGGTACAGCATTTCGGACAGGAACGGATCGTGCCCCTGTATATTGAAACGGACGACGGCATCCGGCTGCGGCGCGCCATGAAGCGGGAAGCGAAGCAGGAGACGCCGAAGTATGACGAGATGTGCCGCCGGTATCTGGCCGACTGCGAGGATTTTTCGGAAGAAAACCTGACGCAGGCGGGGATCAGCCGCCGGTATTCCAATACCGGCAGTCTGGACGACTGTATCCAGGACGTGAAACAGACGATCCTGGAGGAAGTTTCCAAATAATAAAAAACCGATTCCGGAAACGGGATACAAAAACCATTTCGGAAGGCGATTCCGGAAGGATAATGACAACATCTGAAACCGGATACACTTGAAGCAGTACGATAACAGCGGAGCAGAAAGGAGGAGACCATGCGCGAACCGGATGAAGCAAAGGGATTTGCCGGTATTATAGGCCATACAGACGTTGTGCGGCATATGCAGACCGCGATCAGTACGGGCAAGGTCTCGCACGCGTATATTCTGGCCGGCGAAAGCGGGTCCGGAAAACGTCTGCTTTCTTCGCTCTTTGCCATGACGCTGCAGTGCGAGGAACACGGCACCGAGCCGTGTCAGAGGTGCGCCTCCTGCCGGAAGGCGCTGACGGGAAACCACCCGGATATCCTGTACGTCATGCATGAAAAGATCGGAAGCGTCAGCGTGGACGATATCCGCGGGCAGGTCGTCAACGACGTGGCGATCCGGCCGTATGAAAGCCGGTACAAGATCTATATCGTCGACGACGCCTCGAAGATGACGCCGCAGGCGCAGAACGCGCTGTTAAAGACGCTGGAAGAGCCGCCGGAATACGTGGTGCTCCTGCTGCTGGCGGAGAATCCGGAAGCGCTCCTGCCGACGATCCTTTCGCGCTGCGTGATGCTGCGGCTGGCGCCGGTCTCCGACGCGGAAATGAAGGAATTCCTGATGAACCAGCTGCACGTGCCGGATTATCAGGCGGAGATCGAGGCTTCGTTTGCGCAGGGAAACATCGGCAAGGCCAAGATGATCGCGCAGTCTTCGGAATTCCTGGAAATGACGGAAAACGCGATCCGGCAGATGAAGCGTTCCAAAAGCATGGAGATCCTGGAAATGGTGGACGCCATCAAGGGGCTTTCCGGAGAAAAGCAGAACGCCCGGGATTATCTGGACATCTATACGATGTGGTTCCGCGATGTGCTGCTGTTTAAGGCGACAAAAGAGATCGACGGCCTGATCTTTAAAGAAGAAGTCAGCGCGATCCGGGAACGGGCTTCGCAGAGTTCCTATGAAGGACTGCAGAAGATCCTGGACGCGATCCGTCTGGCGGACGACCGGCTCCGGGCGAACGTCAATTTCGACCTGACGATGGAATTGTTATATCTGACGATGAAAGAAAACTAGGGCATTGTTTTATCTGGCAGAAAACAGACTGATGAAATGAGGAATTTATGATAAAGGTTATCGGGATCCGTTTCCGCAACAGCGGAAAAGTATATTATTTTGATCCGCAGGAGATGCCGCTCCGGAACGGTCAGAAAGCAATCGTGGAAACGTCGCGCGGGCTGGAATGCGGCAGCGTGGTGCTCAGCCCCAGACTGATCGCGGAAGAGCACGTGGTGCAGCCGCTGCGGCCGATCCTGCGTCTCGCCACGGAAGAAGATCTGGAGCAGGAACGGGAAAACCGGAAACGGGAAGAGGAAGCCTACCGGATCTGTCATCAGAAGATCACCGAACACGGGCTGGAAATGAAGCTGATCAAATGTGAATACACGTTTGACCGCAAGAAGATCCTGTTCTATTTTACGGCGGAAGGACGCGTCGATTTCCGCGATCTGGTAAAGGATCTGGCGTCGATCTTTAAGACGCGCATTGAGCTCCGGCAGATCGGCGTCCGCGACGAGACGAAGATCCTGGGCGGGATCGGGATCTGCGGACGGCCGCTGTGCTGCAGCACCTTCCTTTCGGACTTTTCGTCGGTCTCGATCAAGATGGCGAAGGAGCAGAATCTATCCCTGAATCCGACCAAGATCTCCGGGGCCTGCGGCCGTCTGATGTGCTGTCTGAAAAATGAGCAGGAGACTTACGAGTATCTGAACAAAAATCTGCCGGGCGTCGGCGATATCGTGGAGATCAGCGGGGAACGCGACGGGGATGAGCCGCGCACCGGCGAGGTGCAGACGGTCAACGTCCTGCGGCAGAGCGCGCGCGTACTGGTCGAGATCGGCGAGGATAAGGAAATCGAGGAAGTCCCCGCGGACCGGCTCGAAGTCGTCATGACCCGCCGGAAGAAGAATAAAGAACGGGTGAAGGAACGCGAACGGCTGAGCCGGGAAAAGAAGGAGCGGGAACGCGCCCTGGCGGCCGGCGAGATCCTTCCGGATGAGAATCCGGAAGCGGGAGAAGCGCCGGAAGGCGCGGGGCTTACCGGAAGGAAAGACCGGTCTGTGAAGACGGATCTTCCGGAAAGGGATGACCGCTCCACGAAGGAGAATCCGGAAAAGAAAAACCGCTCCGCGAAAGAGAATCCGGAGAAGAAGAACCGCTCCGAAAAAGAAGCGCCTTCAGAAAAGAAGAACCGTTCTGAAAAGCAGGGAAAACAGACGGAGAATCCGGAACGCGGCGGCGGAAACGGCGAACGCCGCAGCCGGAACCGGAAGCGTTCTCCGAAGCCGGAAACAGCCGGAAACGGACCGGAGCAGAACAGTGAGACTTCTGAAGAGGCGCCGGAACAGCGCCGCAGGGACGGCCGCCGTTCCCGGCGCAGACGCCGGGGCACCCGGAAAGAGGACGGCGCTCAGAATAACGAACAGTAAACGGCAGCGCTGCGAACAGGGATGACTATTCAGGAAAACGAAACGCTGGACGATCTGCAGAACGGATACTGGATCCTGCAGCCGAAAAAGGGATTTCGTTTCGGGATCGATGCGGTCCTGCTGGCTGATTTTGCGGATATTTCGCCGGAAGAGACGGTGCTGGATCTGGGCTGCGGCAGCGGGATCCTGCCGCTGCTTCTGGCAGCGCGGAACAAAGGCAGAAGGATCACGGGGCTGGAGATCTCGGAAGACAGCGCGGCGATGGCCCGCCGCAGCGCGGCATATAATCATCTGGAAGACAGGATCTTTGTGATCACGGGAGATCTGCGGGAAGCCGGTTCGTATGGCGAAGCGGCTTCTTTTGATACCGTGGTCAGCAATCCGCCGTACATGCTGCCCTCGCAGGGAAAAGTGAGTCCGGATCCGCAGGTCGCGGCGGCGCGGCACGAAGTGCTGTGTACCTTCGCAGACGTGGCACAGGCTGCCTCAGACGCGCTGAAGGAACGGGGCCGGTTTTTCCTGGTGCACCGGGCCGTGCGGGAAGACGAGATCCTGAAGACCCTGCGGGAGAAGGGCCTGCTGCCGGTGCGGCTGCGCCGGGTGCA
>ONXY01000337.1 GCA_900321945.1 uncultured Eubacteriales bacterium
CAGGGTGGGCACCGGGCTCGGGGTCGGGGTCGCCTTCACCTTTTTGACGTCCTTCAGAACGAGGTACTCGTTCTGCACATAGCCGTGAACTCCCTTGTACTCCACTTCGGCCCAGGCGCTGTAGTTGCCGTTCAGGATCACGGAAACCTCCGCGCCCTTGGGAATCTTCTTCAGCAGCGTTCCGCGCACGGAACGGGAGGCGCGCAGGTTCACCGACTCGCGGGTCACGGTCGTATAGGGATAGGACCCGACCGTGTCCCGGGGCTCGGCGGTCACCTGGGTGACGGACTCCTTGTCCGTGAGGACGTACTGCGCCTGAACATACCCCTTGCGGTTGTTGTACCTCACCTGATAATAGCTGCCCGTCTTCCCCAGAACCTCGACCTGCGCTCCCTTCGGGATGGTTTCCAGCACCGTCGCGCTTCCGGAGGCGCTGCGCCGCATCCGTACGGAATCCTTCGTCGTGGTCAGGAAGGGGTAGGTCAGCGCCAGCGCGGCCCCGCAGACCAGCGCCAGAAGGACCGTGAACACGAGCCCGCGCAGAATCCTCTTTTTCCAAACGGACATACTATCGACCTCCATCTTGCCTTAAGCAGGAAAAAATCCTGCGGACATACTGATACACGGTTTCATTTTAAGCGGCCGCGCGCAATTTGTCAACAGGATTTTCATTTTTTTGTAATATTTAATTTATACTTTTTTCAATTTCTCCAGGGCCCGCACCGCGGCCTCCTGCTCGGCGTGCTTCTTGGTGCCGCCGGTTCCCACCGCCAGGGAAACGCCCCCGTAAAACACGGTGGCCTCAAACCGGGGATCGTGGGGCGGTCCGCTCTGGCCGGTAATCCGGTATTCCGGCGGATCCCCCCCGTTCCGCTGCAGCAGCTCCTGGAGAGCGCTTTTGCTGTCCTGGGTGGGTCTCCGCACGTCTTCCGGGGACGGCCAGCAGCGCTCCATGACGCCCCTCGCCGCCTCCATGCCTCCGTCCATGTACACCGCCGCCAGGACGGCCTCCATGGCGTCGCAGAGCACGCTGGGCTTTTTCCTGCCGCCGGTCCGTTCCTCGCCGGGATCCATGATCAGGGCCTCCCCGATTCCCAGCCGGTCCGCCACCTGGCTCAGCGCCGCCTCGCACACCAGCAGCGCCCGCAGATGGGTGAGCGTGCCCTCCCGTTCCTCCGGGTACTCCCTGTACAGCTTGTCGCTCATCAGGTACTGCAGCACCGCGTCCCCCAGAAACTCCAGCCGCTGATTGTCCTTCTTTCCCACGGAAGGATGGGTCAGCGCCCTGCGGAGCAGCGCCCCGTTCCGGAAGGTGTAGCCCAGCCTTTTCTCCAGCTCGCTCATCGGATCTTACTTCACGCTGTCAATATAGCGGACCACGTCGCCGACGGTCTTCAGCTTCATGATCTGATCGTCCTCGACGGTGATGCCGAAGCGGTCCTCCAGGTCCATGATCATCACCATGATGTTGGCGGAATCGGCCTTCAGGTCCTCCACCAGCCGGCTGTCCTCGGTGATCGCGGACGCGTCCACCCGCAGCTGGGACGCGATCATTTCCTTCACGGTATCCAGTGTCATTTCCTGTTTCCTCCTTCAGTCGCTTTGTCTATGATGTCGGGGAAGAACCCCGTCCGTCATCCGTCTCACGCCATCTTTCCGATTCCCTCGGAAATGATGTTCACCACGCCGCCGTCCACCATCTTCACGCACTGGCCGATGGCGCAGGCGAAGGCGTGGGCGTTGCTGGAGCCGTGGGCCTTCACCACCGCGCCCTGAACGCCCAGCAGCGGCGCGCCGCCCACCTCCGTGTAATCCATGATTTTCTTCACCCGGCGGAAAGCGGGTTTTCCGATCAGCCCGGAGAGCTTGCCGCGGAGGTCGGCCATCATCTCCTGTTTGATGATGCCCATCAGGGTCCCGGCCACGCCCTCCATGAACTTCAGGACGAGGTTGCCGCTGAAGCCGTCGGCCACCAGCACGTCCGCCTGGTCGCCGGTGATGTCCCGGGCCTCCACGTTTCCGACGAAGCGGTAGGGCGCCTGCTCCATCAGGGGATAGGTCTCCTTCACGAGCGCGTTGCCCTTCTCCGCCTCGGCGCCGATGTTGATCAGCCCGACGCGGGGCCTGTCCATCCCCATCACGCCCCGCATGTACGCCTCGCCCATCAGCCCGAACTGCACCAGATACTCCGGCTTGCAGTCCACATTGGCGCCGCAGTCGATCAGCAGAAAGTGCCCCTTCCCGTTGGGAAGCAGCG
This sequence comes from uncultured Eubacteriales bacterium, assembly GCA_900321945.1. Next base: position 2,258 of record ONXY01000337.1, read on the forward strand.
GCGCGAGCGCCGGCCTTTCGATTCCGGGAATGCGTCCCAGGCGGAACATGCCGCCCGCCAGAACCGCGCCGGTGCTGCCCGCGGACACGAATCCGTCGCAGCTTCCCTCCCGCACGGCCAGCATGCCCTTCACGGTGGCGCTGTTCGTCTTTTTCCGGACGCCCATGACCGGGCTTTCATGATTGGTGATGATCTCCGGCGCGTCGTCCAGGGTGATCCGATCCCGAAGCTCCGCGGCGGAGGCCAGCAGGGGCTCCACCTGATCCAGGGGGCCGCCCAGCGTCACCTGCAGCTCCGGATCCTTCCGCAGCGCTTCCAGCGTTCCCTCCACGATGGCCTGAGGCGCGTTGTCCCCGCCCATAGCGTCCACGTAAATTCTCATAGATGCCTTCTTTCCGCAAAGCCCCCGGGCGGGAGGATCCCGCTGCCGGGCGCTCTGGCTTGTCAGTACGCTTTGGCGAAATACATGACCTTCTTCGCCGGCTTTCCGCAGCAGACGCAGGTGTCCCCGAAGGTGTGGGCCGCCTGGTCAAAGGGCATATTCCGGGAAGTGGCGCTGAACTTCTCCTTGATCTCGTCCTCGCAGGCCTGTTCGCCGCACCACATGGCCTCGGCGAACCCGGTCTGAACCGCCTCGCCCAGCTCCTCCATGTTCCGCACGGTCCTCGTCCGCTCGTCCCGGAAGGCCTTTGCCTGCTGATACAGGGTCTTCTGGATGTCCGCCAGCAGCTCCTCCAGCTTCCCGGCCAG
>ONXY01000368.1 GCA_900321945.1 uncultured Eubacteriales bacterium
AGGTCCTGGCATTTGCAGGAAAAGCGGGATCATGAGCCGCGGAAAGAAAAGGCGGGGCTGTTTTCTCAGATTCGTCCTGCTGTTTGCGGTGTTGGCTGCGGTGCTGATCGCGGTTTTGCAGATTCAGACCGTCCGGGAGATTCGCGTGGTCGGCAACCGCACCATTCCCGCAGACGAGATCGCGGAACTGTCCGGGATCCAGATCGGCAGCAAACGACTGTTCCTGTCCGCGGCAAACGTGCGCAAGCGGGTGGAATCCAATTACTGCCTTGAATTTTCCGGACTTGAATTTGACTACAGAGGCACGGTGACCATCCGCGTACGGGAGCGCACGGGGATCGCGGCGGTCTGGCTGAACGGGTTTTGCTTTATCCTGGACCGCGAGGGCGTAGTAATCGGACTGCATACGGATCCGAACTCGGTTTTCTCCGGCGGACCGGTCGTGACGGGCCTGCGGGTGATGACAGGCGCGTCTCCCCGAGTCGGCGCTGTCTTTCCCGCGCAGGACGACGGGCAGCTTATGACGCTTCGGCGGGTGCTTTCTGCGCTTCAGGAAACCAACATGCTCTCAAGGGCTGCGTCGCTGTCCCTTCTGAGCGCGGACGACATTGTTGTTGCCACGCGGGACCGGGCCAGCATCCGTCTGGGCGATGATTTGAATCTCGTCATGAAGCTGCTGATCGCGCGCGAGGTGCTGAACCTGCGCAAGGATGATCCGGGCGGCCTCGAAGGCGTCTGGATTGACGTGAGCAGCGGTAAGGACGCCCATTACATTCCCAAGATTCTTCCGACCATCACCCCGGCCCCGACGTTCACGCCGGCGCCCACGCCGGAAGAAACGGGAAGAAAAAAGAAACGCGGATGAGATTTTTCGCGCAGGCCTTGCATGCGCGCACAGAATCGGTTACAATATAATGGATATTGAAAAAATAGTGATTCAGGGCATCGGAATACGGTAAGGAACAGGAGCGGGTTGTCTATGGCAAAAAAAGGGATTACCGTCCTCGATTTCGGCACTTCCAAAATCATCGCGATGCAGGCGGAAGAGATCAGCGGCAAGAAGCTGACCGCGATCACTTCCGTCGGGATGGCGCCGTATGACGGCTTCATGAACGACGGCTGGAATGACCCGTCGAAAGTGAAGGACGCGATCGCCGCGGCCATCGGCGCGATGGAGGATAAGCTGAATACGCAGATCAGGCACGCCTATGTGGGTGTGCCGGGTGAGTTCGTCCATTTTTACGTGCTTTCGGAAAAGGTGAAGCTGCAGGGGGCCGATCCCAAGGTAACGCAGCAGGATGTCGAAAAACTCCTGCGGGCGGCCACGGAAGCGCTTGGCAACCCCACCGGGCCGATCATTCACCGCTCCGCGGCATGGTTCCGCGTTGACGACGGGAAAAAGACCCTGGAGCCTATCGGCATGAAGGGCTCAGAGCTGGAGGGTACGATCAGCTTTGCCGTAGCGGAAAAGCATTTTGTCGACGATATCCGTCAGCGGCTGGACGAGCTGGATATCAAACCCGACGGGCTGTATTCGACTTCCGTGGCGGAAATGCTGCACCTCGTCCCCTATGAGGAACGGGACCGCACCGCGATTCTGATCGACGTCGGCTACCTTTCCACGGAGGTCATGGCCGTGGAAGGCGATGCGGTCATCTGGCAGAAAGTGATCCCCTTTGGGGGCGCGCATATAACCGTCGATCTCTCCTACGGCTTCCAGAAGCATTTCACGATCTGCGAGAAGGTGAAGCGCGGTTACAGTTTCACCGATACCGCGGGAAGAGAAATCGAAGTGGAGACAGACGGCGGACAGGTCGAACGCTTCGACGGTACGCGGGTCGATATGATCATCAAGGCGAGGGTGGACGAGATCCTTGAAATGATCGCTGACGCCATCGACAAGAGCAGCGTCCATATCGACAAAGAGACGGTGTACTATGTGACGGGCGGCGGGATCATGACGATGACGGACGCGCGCTATTATCTGAACGAAAAACTGAAGCACAACGTCCGGGAGGGGAAGCCGAAGATCGAAAGGCTGAAGCCTCCTGCCGTATATGCCAGCGCGAGCGCCCTGGTCGAACTCATCTTCAACCTGACAGATACGCAGGAACAGCAGGAAGAAGGCCTGTTTGCGAAGATAAAGCGCGCGTTCCGGAGAGCCTGACGGAGGAAGTCAGAAGGAATCGGGCGGCCGCGGATTCGTTCGGTAGAAAGAATCCGGGCAGACAATCTTGCTTCTTCAGCCCTCCGAAGGGCGGGGGACGAGCGGTTATGAAGGAGGAAAACCCGTGTTTGAAATTGAAATGGAAGAGCATCCGGCAGCGTCCATCAAAGTTGTGGGCTGCGGCGGCGGCGGCGGAAACGCGCTGAACCGAATGATCGATTACGGCCTTTCGGGCGTCGATTTCATCGCCATCAACACCGACGTGCAGGCGCTCCATACCAGCAAGGCCCCGACGATGATCCAGATCGGCGAAAAGCTGACCAAGGGTTTGGGAGCCGGAGCGACCCCGGAAATCGGAAAAAAGGCGGCGGA
>ONXY01000403.1 GCA_900321945.1 uncultured Eubacteriales bacterium
ATCAGGGAGTCCCCCTCGTCGTGCAGCGCCCAGTCCTCCAGGCACATCGCCAGGTCGTCCAGGCTGACGCGGATCTCGTCCTCGCTGCTCTGCATCCTGGGAGAACGAACCGCTTCGCCGCCGTCCTCCTCCGCGTTCCACTGCAGGGCCCCGCCGCCGTCGTTCAGGATGATCCAGCCCGCCAGATCCTCCCAGACGGTCATTTCGGGCTCCTCCGCCGGCGCGGGCGTCTGAACGGAATCCTCCTCGTCCAGATCCACGTTCTCGACCAGTTCGGTTTCCCGCGGCTCTTCCGGTTTTTCGGATTCTTCGGGTTCTTCGGGCTTTTCGGGCCCGTCCGGTTTTTCCGTTTCCTCCGCCGCGGGTTCCGCGGTATTCTCCTCCGGCTTCGGCGTCTCGTCGCCCCAGGGGATGTCCGTGGGGGAAGCGACCACGTACGGCGTCACGGTGGGCTCCTCCGCGGGCGCGGATTTCTCCGGCTCTCCGGTCCGTCCTCTCTCCGCGGGCTTTTCCTCTCCGGGTTTTTCGGATTCTTCGGGTTTATCCGTATCTTCGGGTTTTTCCGTCTCTTCGGGTTCCTTCTCTTCAGGCTCCTCCGTCTCCTCCGGAGCGGGCTCCGGCGTCGGCGCCGGCGTCGGCGTCGGCTCCGGCGTGGGCGTCTCCTTCGGCGGCATCGTCGCCGCGTCCGGATTCTCGAACAGGTTCGTCTGCGTCATGCGCCCCGCGATCCCGTCCACCGTCAGGCCGTTATAGTACTGGAAGAGCCGCACGGCGTTCCGGGTCTTCGCCCCGTACGCGCCGTCCGCGGATCCCTCGGGCAGATAGCCCAGCTCGATCAGCCTCTCCTGCAGCCTCCGGACGTCCTCCCCGCGGTCGCCCTGAAGCAGGTTGTGATAGCCTTTGACGTTCGCCGTGATCGTCGGCACGGGCGCCGGCGTCACGGACACCGTGGGCGCGGGCGTCGCTTCCGCGGAAGGGGCCGCCGTGACGGTCTCAACCACGGCGGGACCCGGCGCCGCCGTCTCGGGCGCCGGCGTGGGAACAGGGGTCACGGAAGGCGTCGACGTGCTCTCCACGGCGATCACCAGGGTCGCGCCCATATATGCCAGAAGCGTTTTCAGAAAATCCATGACCACGCACTTCCTCCCCTGAACAGTTCAGAAAAATTATACCAGAGCTTTTCCGGCCTGACAATGAGGGAAAAAGATTTTTTGTTCCGGCCCGGTCCGCGCCGCCGCGCGCTTTCCCCGGTCCGAAAACGGGATTGCGCGGCACCCCCGTCTGTTGTATACTGTGTCTGATTTCAGAGAAAAGCTCCCGGGCGGAGGGATGCCTTCGGGTCCTTCCCGCGCCGGAAGCGCGATACCGGCCCGGAAAACCGGCCGGCGTTTTTTGCGGAGCCGGTTTCCATGGGCGCCGGCCGGGACGGACAGGAGCTGCGCGGAATGATCAGAGTCTGGATGAATCACTGGTTCAGCACGGCGGTCAGCATCATTGAGCTGCTGAAGGCCGGGCGCGGGGACGTGTACGTGATCGGATCGAACGAGCACGAATACTCCGTGATCCGGAACGTGTGCGACGAATGGTACCGGGAGCCGGTTCTCCCGGAGAACGAGTACGTCGAGTTCTGTCTCCGGTTCTGCGAGGAGCACCGGATCAATGTCTTCATGCCCAGGAGGGGCATGGTGAAGATCAGCGAGCAGAAGGAGCGCTTCGAAGCCGCCGGCGTGCGGGTCATGATGGACGATTACGCGATCGTTTCCGTCCTGAACCAGAAGGAGTCCGCCTACCGGTACTTTCAGGAGTACGGGATCGCGCCCGTACCGGACTACCGGATCGTCCGGACCGTAAAGGAATTCCGGGAGGCGTACGGAGAGCTGGCCGGAAAATATCCGCAGGTCTGCTTCAAATTCGTCCGGGACGAGGGCGGAAAGAGCTTCCGGCTGATCGACAACCAGCGGAAGGGCTACGCCGCGCTGTTCAAAAAGCAGAACACCCGGATGACCCTGGACGACGCGCTGGACGCTCTGTCCGAGCGGGAGGTCTTCGCGCCGCTCATGGTCATGCCCTTCCTTCCGGACGAGGAAATCAGCGTCGACTGTCTGGACACCGCGAAGGGACTGATCGCCCTGCCCCGGGTCAAGGGATACGAAAAATACGAGACGCTGCGCTACGACCCGGAGATCCTCGCGGTCTGCGAAAAGTTCCAGGATACGGCCGGGCTCCGGTGCCCGTACAATATTCAGTTCAAATACCTGAACGGGGTTCCCTTCTTCCTGGAGGTGAACACCCGCATGTCCGGCGGCGTCCAGATGGCCTGCCACGCCAGCGGCGTGAACATTCCGCAGATCGCCCTGGACCGGCTGCTGGGCCGGGAGACCGACTGGGAAAACGCCCGGGAGCCGCGGCTCGTCGCCCAGATTCTGCGGCCGGTCACGCTGGGGCCGTATCCGGACGGGGCGGATCCGGAATGATCCCGCTTCCGGGAGCCCGGAAAGCCGGAAAAACCCGGAAAACCCGGAAAACCTGAAAAATCTGAAAAACCGGGAGGAAGCCTGACTTGAGCGTATTCTTTTCCGATCTGGACAGCACCCTGATCTGGTCCCGCCGGAAAGCGCCCGGGGTTCCGAAGCGCGCCGCGGAATACCTGAACGGAAAAGAGCAGAGCTTCATGACGGAGGAAACCTTCCGCTTCCTCCGGGACGCCGGATGGCTGACGCTGGTTCCCGTCACGACCCGGTCCGAGGAGCAGTACCGGCGGATCTTTCTGATGGAATCCCTGCCGGTGCGGTACGCGCTCGTGTGCAACGGCGGAAAGCTGCTGG
>ONXY01000338.1 GCA_900321945.1 uncultured Eubacteriales bacterium
ATGGGCAGTCCGCTGGAAAAACGGAAATGCCCCATCGACGGGGATAAGATCAAGACCTGCGTCCGATGCCCCTCCTGCTCCATCATGAGCGGATTCGGAGGCGCCGGCGCCTTTTCGGACGGGAAATACAACATTACCAACGACTTCGGCGGCAGCCTTCACGAGTATATCGGCCCGGAAAAAGCGCTGGAGCTGATGCGTTACGTGGACGAGATCAACATGCGGTACGGCGGAGCCGGCACGAAGCTGTACTCCACCGCGAACACCGCGATCCGCCGCCGGTGCCTGGAGAACGGCCTGCATCTGCTGAACGCGGAGGTCCGTCATCTGGGAACGGACATCAATTACGTCGTGCTGCAGCGGCTTTACGACACGCTGAAGGACCGGGTGGATTTCCATTTCGGAACCCAGGTCACCGACGTCCTGAAACAGGACGGCCTGTACAGCATCAAAGTGGGAAACGAAACCCATACCGCGCCGAAGCTGGTGATTTCCGTGGGGCGGAGCGGAAGCAAATGGCTGGAGGGAATCTGCGCGGAAATGGGCATACCGACCCGCAGCAACCGGGTGGACATCGGGGTGCGCGTGGAGCTGCCGGCGGAGGTGTTCAGCCATCTGACGGACGAGCTTTATGAAAGCAAGATCGTCTACCGCACCCAGAAGTTCGAGGACCGGGTGCGCACCTTCTGCATGAACCCCCGGGGCGCGGTGGTCAGCGAGAACACCAACGGCATCGTCACCGTGAACGGCCACAGCTATGAGGATCCCGCGAAGCATACCGCCAACACGAACTTCGCGCTGCTGGTGAGCCAGCATTTCTCGGAACCTTTCAAGGATTCCAACGGATACGGCGAGAGCATCGCGCGGCTGAGCAACATGCTGGGCGGCGGCGTGATTCTGCAGCGTTTCGGCGATCTGATCCGGGGACGGCGCAGCACGCCGGGCCGGATCCGGGACTCCTTCGTTACTCCGACCCTGAGCGCGACGCCGGGGGATCTGAGCCTGGTGATTCCCAAGCGGATTCTGGACGGCATCATTGAGATGATCCACGCCCTGGACAAGATCGCGCCGGGTACGGCCAACGACGATACGCTGCTGTACGGAGTCGAAGTCAAATTCTACAACATGGAAGTGGCGCTGGATCAGAACCTGGAAACCGAGAAGCCCGGGATGTTCGTCATCGGCGACGGCAGCGGGGTGACCCACAGCCTGAGCCATGCCAGCGCCAGCGGCGTGTACGTGGCCAGGCATCTTCTGGAGCAGGGGACCGGAGCATGAACAGAATCCTCGGCGTCGTGGCGGAATACGATCCCTTCCACCGCGGACATGAAAGACACCTCAGGCTGGCCCGGGAAAGGGTGCAGCCTGATTTTACATGGGTCGCGCTGAGCGGATGCTTCCGGCAGCGGGGAGAAATCGCGATGCTTTCCCCCCACGACCGGGCGGCCTGCGCGCTGGCGGCCGGGGCGGACGCGGTTTTCCTTCTGCCGACGGTCTGGACCCTGCGGGACGCGGAGCATTACGCGCTGGGAGCCGTATCCATGCTGGCGGGGCTGGGAGCGACGCACCTGGCCTTCGGGGCGGAAAACGCGGATCTGTCCCTGCTCCGGAAAACCGCCGAATGCCTGGAGAACCCGTCTCCGGCGCTCCGCGGCAGGCTGAAGGACGCGCTGGCGGAGGGAAACGGGTACCCGGCGGCGCTGGAGAAGGCGCTGGAGGCGGAATCGCCGGAGCTGAGCGGCGTTCTGTCCGGACCGAACAATATCCTCGGCGTATGCTATCTGCGGGCGATCCTGAGGCTCGGGCTGAACCTGATTCCTGAGGCCGTGGAACGGACGGGCGGCTATCACGCGGAGACGGTCGATCCCGCCTCGCCGTCCGCCTCGGCGCTCCGGGGCGCTCTGCGCCGGGGGGATTACGTCCGCGCGTTTCCCGCCGTGACGGAGACCGGAGAGAGGATCCTCCGGAATGCTTTTCTGGAGGGAAGGGTTCCGGATGAAAAGATCCTGGATCAGCTGCTGATCCGCGCGTGGAGGGGAATGAGCCGGGAAGAGGCGGCGGAGCTGCCCGATGTTTCGGAGGGAATCGGGGACCGGATTCTGGAGGCGGCCCGGACGGCGGACAGCCGCGCCGGGCTGCTGGACGCGGTATGCACCCGGCGGTTCCCGAGGGCCAGAATCAGCAGGATCCTGACCTGCGGGCTGCTGGGACTCACCCGGGAAAAAGCGGAAAACGCCCCGCTGCCGGCGGAAACGCTGCTGCTGGGTCTGCGGCGGAATCCGGAGATGACCGCGGTCTGGCGGGAAGGAAAGATCCGGGTGCGCTCCTCGCCGAAGGAGCTGCCGAATGATCCCGCGCGGAGCGTCTGGTGCCAGTGCGCGGGACTGCCGGAGGACTGGTTTTTCCGGCGGAGGATGATCACGGACGAAGACGCCGGGTGAGATTCCGGCGGGCTTATTTCCCGCGGCGCTTCCGCGCTCCGGGACTCCGGAACGGACCGCCGGCGGGATTTTTTGCCGGCGGGCGTTTTTTTCTTTCCTTTTGGGAAAAAAGCGTGTATAATAAGACAGGTTTATTCCGAATAAGAAAAGGAGACGGAAAAAAATGAAGATTCTGGTTGTGAACGCGGGTTCCTCCTCGCTGAAGTATCAGCTGATCGACATGGACGGCGAGAAAGAGCTGGCGAAGGGGCTCGTGGAGCGCATCGGCATCGAGGGCAGCCGGCTGAAGCATTCCGCCGGTGAAAAGAGCACCGTGGTGGAGGAGAAGATACCGGACCACGAAGCGGCGGCGCAGCTGATGCTGAAGATCCTGCAGGATCCGGAATACGGCGTTATCAAAAGCACGGACGAAATCGGCGCCGTGGGTCACCGCGTGCTGCACGGCGGGAACAAGTTTACCGCCTCCATGCTGGTGGACCAGGACGTGAAGGACGCCATCCGGGAATGCTTCCCGCTGGGCCCGCTGCACAATCCCGCCAACCTGATGGGTATCGAAGCCTGTGAAAAGGTGATGAAGGGAACGCCTCAGGTCGCCGTTTTCGACACGGCTTTCCATCAGACCATGCCGCCTAAGGCATATGCGTATGCCATTCCTCAAAGATATTATAAAGAGTATAAGATAAGGAAATACGGTTTCCACGGCACCAGCCATTCCTATGTGG
>ONXY01000384.1 GCA_900321945.1 uncultured Eubacteriales bacterium
AAAACTGTGGTACAATCGGTTTACCTTCCGGACGCGGGGAAAGCCCGGCCGGACAGAACAGCGGAGAGAGGAGAAGAAGAAAAAAATGAGCAGCGCTGAGAAAGTATGCAAATTCCTGGAGGAAGCCCAGACCTACTACCTGGCCACCGTAGAGGGGGATCAGCCCCGAGTGAGGCCTTTCGGGACGGAGCTGGTATACGAAGGGAAACTGTATATCCAGACCGGGAAGAGCAAGGACGTGTCGAAGCAGCTGGCCGCGAACCCGAAGGCGGAGATCTGCGCCTTCCAGGGCGGGAAGTGGCTGCGGGTCGCCGGCGAGCTGGTGAACGACGACCGGCGGGAAGTGAAAGCCGCCATGCTGGAGAAGTATCCCAGCCTGCAGCGGATGTACAGCGCGGACGACGACAACACCCAGGTGCTGTATTTCAAAAACGCCACCGCCACCTTCGCCTCCTTCACGGAAGCGCCGGAGACGCTGAGCCTCTGACGCGGGACGCGGCGGCGGCCGCGCGGGAAACGGACGGACCGGGCAGACGCCCGGTCCGTCCTGCATTTTCTGTGCTTTTATAAACCGGATACAGCAAATATGCAGTGAATGATGAATATATACCGACTAAAACTGAAAATTAATGCATAAAAATGCAAAATAATGCTTGACAGGGGAAAAAACGGGTGATATACTTGCGCCGTTCCTTCCGGAGAGGGCGGAAAACCGGCCGGGAAGGGAAACGAAGAGAAAGACGGAGGAAGATACCATGAAGAAGCTGCTTGCCTGCCTGATGGCGCTGTGCATGATCCTGAGCCTGGCCGCGTCCTGCGCGGAGGGGATTACCACCCTGGAAGAGGGAAAGCTGATCTATTCCACCAGCCCCGATTTCCCGCCCTTTGAGTTCCGCGACGACAACGACAACATCGTCGGCATCGAGCCGGAGCTGATCGCCCTGATCGCCGAGAAGATCGGCCTGACGGCGGAGCCCCTGCCCATGGATTTCGACGGCGCGCTGCTGGCCGCCCGGGCGGATATGGGCGCGAAGGCCGACCTGATCGTCTCCGGCGTGACGGTGACGGAAGAGCGGAAGCTGATCTACGACTTCACCGATTCCTACACCACGATCACCCAGGCCATCGTCAGCAAGGACGGTGCCGTGACGAAAGACAAGCTGGCCGAAGTGAACATCGGCGTGCAGAGCGGCACCACCGGCCAGACCTACGCGGAAGACAACTTCCCGAACGTGACGAAGTACGAGACCTACTCCCTGGCGTTCCAGGCGCTGCAGAACGGACAGGTTGACTGCGTGCTGCTGGACGACGCGGTGGGCACGGCCTACGTGAAGAAGATCCCGGGTCTGGGCAGCCAGCCCACGGACTGCGAAGTCGAGTACTACGCCTTCGGCGTCAACAAGGGCAACACCGCGCTGGTGGACGCCATCAACGGCGCGCTGGCCGAGCTGATCGCGGACGGAACCGTGGACGCCCTGATCCTCAAGTACAACGAGTAAGACCGGTTTCATCGAAGGGCGGTGAGAAGCCGCCCTTTTTCTTCATTCTGTCCGGCACATGAGGGGGAACATCTTTGGAAACGTATACCGCGTGGAAAGCGCTGCTCACATCCGGCGAACCGGTCAGCGCGTGGCAGAGATTCTATGTGTACTTCTATCAGGCCTTCATCGAGAAGGACCGGTGGCAGCAGTATCTGGGCGGCGTCGGCACCACGCTGTACGTCACGGTGATGGCGCTGATCCTGGGCGTCATTCTGGGCGTGCTGGTGGCGGTCGTCCGCACGGCGCACGACCAGCAGAGGCCCGGGCACAGCAACCCGCTTCTGGGCGTGCTGAACGGCATTTTCAAGGTCTACGTGACCGTGATCCGCGGAACGCCGATGATGGTTCAGCTGCTGATCATGGGATTCGTCATTTTCTCCAGCAGCCGGGAGTTTTCGCTGGTCGGCGCCCTGACCCTGGGCATCAACTCCGGCGCCTACACCTCGGAGATCATCCGCGGGGGACTGATGGCGGTGGATCAGGGGCAGATGGAGGCCGGGCGGAGCCTGGGCCTGAACTACGTGGACACCATGCGGTTCATCGTGATTCCGCAGGCGGTGAAATCCATCCTGCCGGCCCTCGGCAACGAGTTCATCGTGCTGCTGAAGGACACGAGCCTGATCTCCGTGATCGGCGGGCAGGAGCTGCTCTACGCGGCCAAGGGGGTCGTCAGCCGGACCTACGAGGCGATGTTCCCCTACATCGGCGCGGCCATCATCTATCTGCTGCTGGTGATGGTGTTTACCTGGCTGCTGGGGATCTTTGAGAGGAGGCTGCGCGCAAGTGATCGTCGTTAAGGATCTGCACAAGAACTTCGAGGGCCTGGAGGTACTGAAGGGCGTGGACCTGGAGGTGAAGAAGGGCGAGCGCGTCGTGTTCATCGGCCCCTCCGGCAGCGGGAAGAGCACCTTCCTGCGCTGCCTCAACCTGCTTGAAAAGCCCACCGGCGGCAAGATCATATTCGAAGGCGACGACCTTACGGATA
>ONXY01000340.1 GCA_900321945.1 uncultured Eubacteriales bacterium
ACGAAGGTCTTCGCGGCCGCCGCGCGGGCGTCGTCGCCGTTGTCGAACAGGCCGAAGCCCCAGATGCCGCCCTGCAGCTCCGGCACGCCGTCGTCAGAGGGGAAGGCCATGGGGAAGGGGGTAACAGCGTCGGACATGGTGGCTTTGTTGGAGACAGCGGCGCTGGCGTTCCAGCAGAAGCCCATGGCGATGGTGCCGTTGCAGAACAGCGCGATTTCATCGCCGGCCACGATGCCGGGATCCGCGGTCAGGCTGCCTTCGGCAACCATGGCCTGCAGCTGGGTCAGAGCCTTGATGTTTTCTTCGGAATCCATGGTGTAGGCGGAGTGATCCTCGGCGGTGAACTTGCCGGAATACAGGTTGGTCACCAGCGCGCGGGTGCCCTGGTCGCCGCCCTGGCCGCCGCAGTACACGACAGCGGGGATGTAGCCCTTGGCCGCGAGGGCCTTGCAGGCGCTGATGAAGTTCTCGGTGGTCCAGGTGCGGGTCTCTTCATCGATGTACTGCAGGGCGTCGGCGGCCTCGAAGTACTGACGGTTGATGACCATGGTATGCGTGGTCATGCACAGCGGATACTCGTAATAGATGCCATCGGCGTTCTTGCAGGCCGCTTCCACGGCGGGGCTGGCGGCGACGATGTCGTCCTTCGTGTCCGCCCAGAGGTCGCTGATGTCCAGCATCTTGCCGGCGGCGCCCCAGTTGGCGACCAGGCGTTCCGGCCCCTCGAAGATGACGTCCGGGGTGGTGCCCGCCTGAATGGCGCTGGTCACCTGATCATCTCCGGTGGTGTAGTCCAGATACTGGACGTTCACGGTGATTTCAGGATGCACGGCGTTGAAGTCAGCGATGAAGCCCTTCACCGTCTCATCGTCCACCCACTTGCCGATGGGATAGGTCCACAGGGTAATGGTCACGTTCTCATCCGCCAGAGACGCGGCGGCGGGCACGATCATCATCATGCACAGCAGGATCGCGAGCAGCTTTTTCATGAATGTTTTCCTCCTTTTTGTTTCTCCGGAAATCTGGTTCCGGAGTTCTTGGCCTAAATGTACTACATTTCAAAAAGCCTGTCAAGGGGAAAATTTGTGAAAAAACAGATAAATTTCTGCCGAATTTACGAAAAAACGCCGATGAAGCTTGACAGAAACGCAAAAAACCTCTATAATTCCAGCGTAAATGTAGGACAATAAATAAGGAAGGAGGCGCGCGGAATGCCGGCCAGGGATCAGAAGCTTTACCTGCAGGTGATGAGGCAGATCCACGAGCTCGTCATCACCCGGCGCCTGAAGCCGGGGGATCTTCTGCCCCCGGAGCAGACGCTGGCGGCCGACTTTCACGTCAGCCGCAACGTGGTGCGGGAAGCGATCAAGAGCATGGAGGTCATGGGTATCGTTCGCGCGGTGCCGGGCCGGGGGACGGAGCTGCTCCCCTTCAGCATGGAATACATCCTGCAGGAAATGCTCTTCTTCCAGGTTCCCGGAAACGAGGGGACGGTCCGCCAGATGTTCGACGTGAGGAAGAATCTGGAGCTGAGTTATATGCGCCCCGCCTTCCATGCCCTCGGCCGGGAGGATATCCGGCATCTCCGGGAGGTGGTGAACCAGATCCGCGTCAGCTACGAGCAGGAGGGCCTGTTCTCCGAGCTGGACCGGGAATTTCATCTTTCCCTCTTCCGGCCGCTGAAGAACGAGGTGCTCTACTCGCTGATGCAGGCAATCTGGGAGGTGGACGTCCGGTTCCAGCTGGAGGAGAAGCGTCCCCATCTCGCGGGCAGCGTGGCGAAGCACGAGGCGATTGTCGAAGCGCTGGAGGAGTACGATTTTATCGCCTTCGCCAAGGCAATGGAATACCATTTTTCCTCCGGGAAATACACGCAGTCGGATTCCTATAAAGAAGAAGAACGGGGAGGCTGAGTATCATGACAAAGGAAGAACTGTTCGCCCTGATGAAGGGGCAGATCATCGTGTCCTGCCAGGCGACGCCGGGAGAGCCGCTGTACGACCGGGAGCGCTCCCTGATGCCCTACATGGCCAGGGCCGCGAAGCTGGCCGGCGCGAAAATGATCCGTACGTCCTCCGTCCGGGACATCGTCGGGATCAAGGAGGAAACGGGCCTGCCGGTAATCGGGCTGATTAAGCGGGAGTATCCGGGATATACGGGCCGCATTACCATGACCATGCGGGAAGTGGACGAGTGCATGGAAGCTCTGGCGGATATCGTTTCCATCGACTGCACGGACTGCGCCCGGGCCGACGGGCTGACACCCGCGGAATTCCTGAGGAAGGTGCGGCAGAAATATCCGAACATTATTATTATGGCAGACTGCGCCACGGAGGCGGAAGCCGTCGCGGCCTTCGAGGCCGGGGCGGATCTGGTGGGAACCACCATGAACGGGTATACGCCTCAGACCGCGGATCAGAAGGGGGATCCGAATTTCGATCTGGTAAAAGTGCTGGCGAAGAAGCTGCCCTGCCCGGTGATCGCGGAGGGAAGAATCCATACGCCGGAGCAGGTCCGCAAGATGCTGGATCTGGGCGCCTGGGCCTGCGTGGTGGGCGGCGCCATCACCCGCCCGCTGGAGATCGCGCAGCGGTTCTTCAGGGTTCTGTGAGGAGAGATCCGTTTCGCCGGATAAGAGCGCGCTGAGCGAAAGCTTTCCGGCGGCATGCAGATGAACCGCGTTCCCGCCTCCGGCAGGAAACGGTTCGGAAAAGGGAGGCTTCGGATGATTCTGGGAATCGACGTGGGCGGCACAGCGGTCAAACTCGGCGTCCTGAACCGGGACGGAACCATTCTGGACCGTTATGAGGCGCCGGTGAACGGGGACGGATACGCCACCCCGGTCCTGACCTCCGTCCTGCGGGCGGCGGAGAGCTTTCTTTCCCGCCGGGGAGAAAAGCCGGAAGGAATCGCCGTGTCCGCCACCGGGCAGGTGGACGACCGGCGGGGCGTCGTCATCGGCACAAACGGCGGGATCCCGGGCTATGAGGGAACCGATTTCCGGACGGCGCTGGAGGAGAAATACCAGGTTCCTGTCCACGTGCTGAACGACGCCAATGCCGCGGCGCTGGGAGAGGCGTTTACCGGAGGCGCCCGGGGCTGCCGGGACGCGGTGATGGTGACGCTGGGAACCGGCGTCGGCGGCGGCGTGATTTCCGGAGGAAGGCTGATCCGGGGCTCCCGGGGCATCGCGGGGGAACTCGGCCATTTCTCTATCGACCGGAACGGCGTTCCCTGCACCTGCGGGCAGCGCGGCTGCTTTGAACAGTACGCGTCCGCCACGGCGCTTCTGCGGATGGCCCGGGAGGCGTCTCCGGAAGAACCCGTCCGGAACGGCCTTGAGTTCTTCGGCCGGGCGGAACAGGGGGACGCGGCGATGCGCGGAGTGCTGGACCGCTGGCTGGACGGCGTCGCGGCAGGACTGACCGGTCTCGTGCATATCTTCAATCCGGAAATCCTGCTGATCGGCGGCGGCGTGTCCAGACAGGAAGAACTGCTGATCGTTCCCCTGCGGGAGCGGGTTCTCCGCGGCCTGATGCCGCGCTTTGCGGAAAACTTCCGGCTGGAGGCGGCGAAGCTGGGCAACGACGCCGGCATGATCGGCGCGCTGAAGTTCTGGCTGGACGAGGAGGAAGGAAAATGATTGTGGATCATATCTCCCGCTTTTCCCGCTACGCCGGGCTGAACCCGAATTTCGCGGCGGCAGCCCGGTATCTCGAAACCCAAGACCCGTTCCGGCTCGCTGAAGGCAGGACGGAGGTGGACGGGGAGAACGTGTTTATCAATACGGCCGTCAACCGTCTGGAACGGGAGGAGATGGCCTGGGAGGCCCACGACACATACGCGGACGTTCAGCTGATTCTGGAAGGGGAGGAGCGTTTCGGCTGGAGCGACGAGGCGGAGATGGATCCGCCGGATCTTTCCCGGGATTTCAGAAAATGCCGGACGAAGGCGAAGATGAGTTTTACGCTGACGGCGGGGCAGTTCGTGATATTTCTGCCCGGAGAGCCGCACGCGCCCGGGAACCCTGCCGGAAAGCCCGGAGACTGCAAAAAGGCTGTAATCAAGGTGAAGTGCGGCGGGTGTTCCGCCTGATGAACGAAAACGGAGGAAAGAAAATGAAAAAGCATATTCTCTGCATCGGAGATTCCAACACGCACGGATACTGCGCGGATCCGACGGACTGCGCCGACGGAGGAATCCGGTACAACGAGTCTGAACGCTGGCCCTGCCTTCTCCAGGAGCGGCTGGGACCGGACTATCTGGTGACCGAAGAGGGACTGTCCGGCCGGACCACCGTCTTCGAGGATCCGATTCACGAGGGAATGCCCGCCCTTCCGGTGATGTATCCTCTTCTGAAGAGCCACGAGGCCGTGGACCTGCTGATTCTGATGCTCGGAACCAACGACACCAAGGAACGGTTCAGCACAAACTCAGCCCTGATCGCGCAGGGCATGGTCCGGCTGATTCAGAAAGCAAAAACGGTGGACTGCTGGGGAGCGCATGAGCCCAGGATTCTGATCATCGCGCCGCCGTCTATCGGGGAAGGCTTCCACGATGAAATCATGGGAGAGGGCTGCGTGGAGAAGAGCCGGGGCCTCGCGAAGTGGTACCGCGCCGTCGCGGAGCAGGAGCGCTGCGGCTTTCTGGACGCGGACGGCTGCGAATTCAACAGCATTGATTTCATGCACCTGACCAGAAAAGGCCACGCGCAGCTGGCGGACCTTGTTTCGGCGAAGATCCGGGAGATGGGCCTGTAAGCCGCTCCGGACCGCTCGGGTATTTCGGAATCTCCGCGGAAATTTCAGCCGGAAAATTTTTGAAAAAGTAATTGACAAATGCTTCCGGGCAGTGTATTATACCCTATGTCGCCTGCGGGGAAGACCGTGGGAAGGTCGCACCGGGGTGTGGCGCAGTCTGGCTAGCGCGCGTGCTTTGGGAGCATGAGGCCGGGGGTTCGAATCCCTTCACCCCGACTCGAGTCTTCACTCCGGTAAATGTGGCCCCGTGGTCAAGAGGCCTAAGACATCGCCCTTTCACGGCGGTAACTCGGGTTCGAATCCCGACGGGGTCACTCCTTTTTC
>ONXY01000341.1 GCA_900321945.1 uncultured Eubacteriales bacterium
CAGCATCTGGATTTTCATTTCGGGGTCCCGGGTCGCCCAGTACAGGAACAGCTCGTCCCCGAACACGGCGGCGTCCGCGTCGATGGCGCGGTGTACGTTCCATTCCCCTTCCGGAACGACGACGGGATTTGTCGCGTCCCGTTCAAAATGGATCCCGTCCGTGGAAACGGCGTGGCAGATATAATCTCTGGGGAACTGGCCGTAGCTCTGGTAGAACAGATGAATCACGCCGTTCAGCACGACCGCGCCCGGCGCGGCGAGGCCGCGGCCCTCCGCCTCCTGTTCGGGCAGGATGGCCCCGGTTTCCTCCCAGTTTTCCAGATCGTCGCTGACGGCGATCCCGATAATGAAGCGGTCGTATCCGGTCTCTTCGATCAGCTGTTTGGAAAAATACAGGTATCCCCTGCCGTGATACCGGATCACGCAGGGATCCTTCGCGAAGAAACGTCCGGGCTCCGACGTGGGCGATCTGAAAAGCATCATGCGTTCCCCCTTTTGTCCAGCGGCGCGGCGGAAAACGAGACGGCCGGCAGCGGCAAACAGCCCCGCCGCTTTGATCAGTGCCTGCCGTGTTCGGCCGGTGTGGATGATCTGCCGCCGGAGGATCCGTTCAGCGGGATAATCCGTCCCGCTCCGGAAAGCCGCCGCATCCTGACAGACTGTTTTCCGGAAAATCCGGCAGCTGTCCCGCGGCCGGTATCGCTTTCCTGTTCCGATCATACCACATTTTTTTTATTTCTGAACAGCCCTTCTGTTCCGTTTTTCAGCTTCCTGTGTTAAGATAGGGACCGGCGGCGGTCAAAGAGAGAATTCGACGGTTTTCCGGAGGCAGGCGGAGAGCCTGCTCCGGCGCTCCGCGGAGAACGCCGCGGAAACAGGTGAAGAAAAAGATGAAGCGGAGGAAAATCAGCGCGGTCAGCGCCCTGCACTATGTCAGGCTGGTATACAGATCTGTCATCTTTCTGCTTCTGCTGATCAGCTATATATCCTACAGGATCCACGACGGGGAAGCGATTACCGACGTCCTTGAGAGAAGGCCTCTGATCCTTGTCGTCGCCTGGATCGTCTCCGCGGTTGAGATGGTCTTCCGGTTCTTCCCCTCCCGTCTGGAGAGTCCGGGATGTCAGAAGCAGTTCAGACGCAACTATATCAAATCCGGCGAAACGAACATCCGGATCCAGGATAACAACGCAACGGTCCTGGTCGCCCTCGTATGGATCGTGTTCAACGGAATCATCGGCGCGCTGCGGATGTCGGATGTTCTGGACGACGGGATCATGATCCTCCTGTGCAGCGCCTATTCCGTGTGCGATCTGATCTGCATTCTCTTCTTCTGTCCGTTCCAGACCTGGTTCATGAAAAACAAATGCTGCGGAACCTGCCGGATTTACAACTGGGATTACGCGATGATGTTTACGCCTTTCTTCTTCGTCCGGAAGCTGTACGCCTGGAGCCTGCTGGGACTGTCCGTGGCGCTGCTGGTCCGCTGGGAGATTACGTTCTACAGACATCCGGAGCGGTTCGCGGAAAACACGAACGAGTACCTGCAGTGCAGAAACTGTACGGAAAAACTCTGCGCGCACAAGAAGCAGCTGAAATCTCTCTGGCGGCAGGTGGAGGAATACACCGCCGAAAGGATCCGGAAGCTGAGAAAGTGAGCTGAAAAGCGGGAAAAAACCGCCGGTCCTTCTCCGCTGTGCGTAAAACGGCTGTCAGGAATAAAACAGCGTCCTGACGGGAGAAAAAAAAGAAAAAAATCAAAACATGACCGCAGGCGGCTGCTTCGGTTTCCCGGCCGGCGCGCTGTCCGTTTCCGATGTGACCGCCCGGAACAGCCGGAGCGAACGGCAGGAGCCCGCCGAAGAACCGATGTCGGTTCACTGATTTCTGTGGCCGGATTAACCTTCCGCGCTGCATTCCGGAGCAGGTTAAGGCAAACCGTATCCCGGTTCAGTCCGCCGCCGCGCGTCCGCCGCCGCTCCGGTCTTGCCGCCGCGCGCCCGCCGTGATATAATGAAGCGCCTGAAAAAAGAAAAAGGAGGATTCAGTCCGTGAAAATTCTGAATTACGGTTCCATGAACGTGGATTTCGTCTATGAGGTGGATCATATCGTCCGTCCCGGCGAGACGATCAACGCCCGGGGGCGGAACGTCTATCCCGGCGGCAAGGGGCTGAATCAGTCCGTCGCCGTGGCGAGAGCCGGAGGCGAGGTATATCATATCGGCGTCCTCGGCGCGGACGGGGAAGTGCTGGAACAGGCGCTCCTGGAAAACCGCATCCATATGGACCATATCAAGCGCGTCTCCGGCGGCAGCGCGCATACCGTAATCCAGGTGGACCGGGACGGTCAGAACTGCATCATCGTTTTCGCCGGAAAGGAGATCACCTTTACGGATGAGGAAATGGACGCGGTTCTCTCCCGCTTCGGTCCCGGCGACGCGGTCATCTTCCAGAACGAGCTGGACCGCAGCCCCGTCTTCATGCGCAGGGCGGCGGAGCGCGGGCTGACGGTCATCTTCAATCCCTCCCCCATGGAGGATTCCGTTTTTTCCTATCCGCTGGACGAGGTCGGCTGGTTCGTGGTGAACGAAATCGAAGGCGCCGCCCTGACGGGGGAAACCGCTCCGGAGAAAATTCTGGACGCGATGCGGGAGAAGTTCCCGGACGCCGGAGTAGTCCTGACCCTGGGCGCCGACGGCGCATGGGCCATGCGCGGGGAGGAACGGTTCTTCCAGCCCGCCTTCCCGGTCAGAGCGGTGGACACCACCGCCGCCGGCGACACCTTCATGGGCTTCTTCGTCGTGGGTATGCTGAAGGGCGAGCCCCTTCAGGACGTCCTGGCCCGGGCCGCGAAGGCTTCCTCCATCGCCGTCTCCCGTCCCGGAGCCGCGGTTTCGATCCCCACTGCCGAGGAAGTCGGCTGACCCGACCTTCGGAAGCGAAAAACCGCGCCGGCGCATAAGCGCCGGCGCGGTTTTCCGTCCGGAGGCGGCAGTTCCGTTTTTTCTCAGAGTCTGCCTTCCCAGGCGTTCCGGTAGGTTTCGATAACTTCCTCCCTGGTCGGGGTGATCAGGTTCGTGGCCATGCAGCTGTCCCGGAGGGCCAGATCCGCCAGCGCGGGAAACGCCTCCGGCGAAACCTTCCCCTCCGCCGCCTCGCGCAGCGTGGCGGGAATTCCAAGATCCAGAGCCATTTCCCGGGTCTTCCGGATCACGCTCTCCGGCGTGTTCTCCGGAAGCTCCATAGCTTCGGCGACGCGGATCAGACGGCGCCGGGCCTCCGCGTCCCGGCTGTTGAATTTCAGCACATAAGGCAGCAGCACCGCGTTGCAGACCCCGTGGGGCAGGTTGGAGTGTCCGCCCAGGGCGTGCGCCATGGCGTGCACCATACCCAGCCCTGCGTTGGAAAAGGCCATGCCCGCGATGTTTTCCGCGTAGGCCATCATTTCGCGGGCTTCCGCGTCGTTCCCGTCCCGCACGGCCCGCGGAAGGTATTTCGTCACCGTTCCGACCGCCCAGTACGCGTCGTGATCCGTATAGGGGTTGGCGCCCGTGGAACAGGCCGCCTCGACGGCGTGGGTCAGGGCGTCCAGCCCCGTGGACGCCGTCAGCTTCGGCGGCATGGAAATCATGAAATCAATGTCGTTCACGGCGATGCTGACCATGCAGTTCGGATCGATCATGGCCATCTTGGTCCCCCGGGCCGGATCGGTAACGATATAGAAGGTGGTGCATTCCGACCCGGTGCCCGCCGTGGTGTTGATCACCGCGATCGGCAGCCCCGGCTTCCGGGATTTGTTCACCCCCTCATAATCCTCCACCCGTCCGCCGTTGGCCAGCACGATGCCGGTCGCCTTCGCCGTGTCGATGGCGCTTCCGCCGCCCACCGCGACCAGCAGGTCCGCGCCGGTCTCCTTCGCCCGGCCGATGCAGTCGTTCACCACCTGAATCGTAGGATTCGGCTGCACGCCCGCGAAAACGGAGCACGCGACCCCCTGCTCCTCCAGCACGCCCCGGACCCGGTCCGCGGCCCCGGATTTCGCCAGAAACCCGTCGGTCACGATCAGCGCCCGCCGGACCGCCAGTTTCCGGACCTCCGGGCCCAGCATGCGGACGGAGCCCCGTCCGAAAAAGCTGGTTTTCACCGCGCTGATCCGGTACCCCTCCGGCGCGGCGGGCTTCGCCGCCTGAACGCCGCGGGCGGCCAGCACCCGGCGGACGATCTCCTCGACCTCCGCCTCCGTGATGCCGGTGTTTCTCCAGTTCTCCTGACTCATTTTCCGCGCTCCCATCCGCTTCCGGTGTCCCGGGATTCACGCGCCGGACGGGTTTTTCCCGTCCTCCGGTCTTCTGTCCGGATTACAGCGTTTCGGGATCGATGATCCCGGCGATCGTGGTGTCCGACGGCGGCGGCGCGTTCAGGTCCAGCATCAGCGCGGCTTCCGCCCGCCCGATCATGTACACCGTATCCCCGACGCCCGCCACGCCCGTCGCGTCGCAGGCGATGACGGTACCGGCCGGTTTCCCGTCGATGAGTTTCCGCACGACCAGCAGGCGGCGGCCCTTCAGCGTGGGCGTCTTCACGGTGCACACCACGCAGCCGATCACAATGCCGATATTCACGTTTCCGCCCGCCTCCTCCTTTTTTTCCGCCGCCCGGCTCAGTGACAGTAGACGGTCTTCCCCCGCCAGGTATAATGGTCCACCACGCCGCAGACGGTCATGCTGGCGATCATCCGGTCGTCGCCCGTAACCATTTTCGCGGATCCCCCGTCGTTGTTCAGAAGCACGATATCCCCGATGCCGGCGTCCGCCGCGTCCAGCACGACGAACTCCTCGCCGGTGGGCTCGCCCTCCAGGGTCAGGTTCCGCGCCCGCAGCATTTTCAGGCCCCGGTACCGCTCGTATTTCACCGTGCTGACCACCGTGCCCGTTATGATCCCGATCTTCATTCTGCGGCCTCCGATTTGGAGAAGACCCGCCGGCCTTCGATATCCACGGAGTCCACGATCCCGATGATCGTGCTGTCCACGGGTTTGGCCGTGGTCAGATCCGTCTGGCGGGAGGAACTTCCGCCCGCCCACATGACGATCTCTCCCTCCCCGGCTCCGACGGTATCCACCGTGACGAAGGGGGAGCCTTTCTCCTCCATGGTTTCCGGATCCACCGGCACGGCGATCAGCAGTTTCAGGCCTTCCAGCCGCTCGCACTTGCGCGTGGACACCATGGATCCGATCACTTTAGCCAGCTGCATGCTCCGCCGCCTCCTTCGCCTTGTCGTAGGTCCGTACGCCCCTGATCGTCAGGGAATCGATGATCCCGTAGATCGTGTAATCCGTCGCCAGCAGCTTTGAGGTGTCGCTCTGACGGGAGGAGCTGCCGTACGCGCAGAAGACCAGATCCCCCTCCCCGGCGCCCACGTCGTCCACGCAGACGATATAATCTCCGGTCGGGCGGATGGTCTCGAGGCTCACCGGCTCCACGATCAGCATTCTCGCCCCGGTCAGCTTCCGGATTTTGTTGGTGCTGACCACGGTTCCGGTTACCCGGCCCACCATCATGGCGTCCCGCCTCCTTCCGCTCTGCCCGTGCTTCCGCGGATCACCAGACGCCCGTCCACCTTGACGTGCATCGGCGGCCACTCCGGATGCCGGATCCTCTCCTGCAGAATCTCCACCGCCAGCGTGCCCAGCGCCTTCCTCGAAACCCGCATCGTGGTCAGCGGGGGCATCGTCACCGCGCTGTACGGAATATCGTCGATCCCGATGATGCTCAGGTCCTCCGGCACCCGGTACCCCGCTTCCAGCACCGCCTTCGCCGCGCCGATGGCGATGGAATCGTTGTCCGCCACCGCCGCGCCCCGGGGTACGTATCTCCCTTCGGCCAGCAGCGTCTTCATGTCCTCATAGGCTCCGTTCAGGGTCGGGGAAAGCTGTATCGGCTCCGGAACGGGCAGTCCGGCGCCTTCCATGGCAGCCAGGTATCCCCGGTAACGGTTCTGGCAGTTGTGGATCGGAAGCGCGAAGCGGAAATACCCGATCTCCCGGTGTCCCAGCTCCTGGAGATACCGCGTCGCGTCCATTGCGATGCTGACGTTGGACATGACCACGCTGTCCACGTGCCCGTAGTGCACGTCGTTGTCCAGGACCACCGTGGGAATGCCGGCGAAAAGGTTCAGATACGGGTAATGCTCCTCCTGCAGCTCCGTCCCGATCAGGATCACGCCCATGGGAGGATTCTGCAGCAGCCGGCGGATCGTTTCCTCCGCCTCGGCCGCCTTGCAGCGGTTCAGCACCATCTCGTATCCGTTCTGACGGCACTCGCCCTCAATCCGGTCGATCAGCGCGGCGATGAAGCCCTGATTCTCCTCCGTCACGCCGTGAGTCTGGAACTTGACCACCATCAGCCGGCGGTTGTCGTTTCGCGGGGTCTTCACCCGGGCCGTGTAGCCCGCGGCGTTCGCGACCTCCTCCACCTTCCGGCGGGTGGCCTCGCTGACCCCTTTTTTGTGATTCAGCACCAGGGAAACGGCGGCGGGAGACACGCCCGCCACGGCTGCGATTTCTCTCACGGTCACGCGCAATCCCTCCCTTTCTGCTTCCCTGTCTGAAAAAACGCTCACAAGCCCCGGAAAAACCCGCCTGCCGGCCTGCCGCGGGCAGGCGGGTGCGGAATCGTCTTACATCCTGGGCAGGATGCCTTCCACGTCGTCGTGCGGACGGGGAATCACATGCACGCTGATCAGCTCGCCCACGCGCTTCGCCGCGGCCGCGCCGGCCTCCACCGCCGCCTTCACCGCGCCCACGTCGCCGCGGACCATGACGGTCAC
>ONXY01000343.1 GCA_900321945.1 uncultured Eubacteriales bacterium
ATCACGATACGGAAAGGAGGCCGGCCGTATGGCGGAAACCGACGTTTCTCAGGATCAGAATCCCTTCAGCCGGGAGAAAGCTCTGCGGACCTGGGAGGAAAACATGGAAAGAGCCCGGACGCTCCGGAATGAAATACGCCGGGGGCAGGAAACGGGAGCGTCCGTACGGGATCAGCTCCTGCGC
Source organism: uncultured Eubacteriales bacterium (assembly GCA_900321945.1). Next base: position 185 of record ONXY01000343.1, read on the forward strand.
GCGGCAGAGGCCGTCGGATGCCTGACGGACAATACGGTCTTTCCGCGGATCGTCCGGCGCGCGCTGGAAGCGAGGGACCGGTCATGAGAAAAGCGGCGGCGATGCTTCTGGCGGCTTTTCTGACGGCCGCGCTGATTCCCGCGGCGGGTGAGACCGCACGCCCGGAGGAGAACCCGATGGAGGAGGACGCGCTTCTTTCCCCGGATGAGGAAGATTTCTCCGGAACCGGGGAGGATACGCCCTTTTCCACGGTTACGCCCCCGGAGTCTTTCCGCCTGCTGCAGTCCGGGTCGAAGGGAGACGACGTGACCGCCCTGCAGCTGCGGCTGAGGGAGCTGGGATACGATCCCGGGGAGGTGGACGGCGTGTACGGATCCGCCACGAAGGAGGCGGTCAAAGCTTTCCAGAAGCGAAACAGCCTCAGCGTGGACGGCAAGGCGGGAAAACAGACTCAGCGGAAACTGTATTCGGAGGACGCGCTTCCCGCGCCTGCCCCCGCGGAGCCGACGGACGTGCTGGCCGGGGAATGGCCCATGCTGACGAACCTGTCTCATCCGGTCGGTGAGGATTTTATACCGGCCGGACTGGTCAGAATGACCGATTACTGCGACGAAGGGCTGATCCGGATCAAATACCCGGAGACAACGGCCGTCCGGACCGCGGTGGAGGCCCTGACCGCCATGCTGGAGGCCGCCAGGGCGGACGGGATTACGGGCTGGCAGTGCAGCGCCGCCTACCGGAGCTATGCCGCGCAGGAGAGTCTGCTGAACAACCGGATTTCCGGTTATCTCAGAAAGAACAGCGGCTGGAGCCGGGGCCGCGCGCGGCGGGCGGCGCTGCAGACTGTCGCGGAACCCGGAGCCAGCGAACACCATCTCGGCCTGGCGTTCGATCTCAACGTTCCCGGAACCAGCTCCTTCGCCGGCACGAAGCAGTGCGCGTGGCTGCACGCCAACTGCTGGGAGTACGGCTTCATCATCCGCTATCCGGAAGGGAAGAAGGAGATTACCGGCTTTACCCCCGAACCCTGGCATGTCCGCTACGTGGGAACGGAGCATGCTCTCGCGATGTGGGAGGAGGATCTGTGTCTGGAGGAATATCTGGCGCTGTATCAGCCTCCGACCGGAGAGACCGGCGGACAGAACCCGGAAACCGGGGAGAAAAACGGCGGCTGAACCGGCGGCCGTCCCCGCGGTTCCCCGTCCGATGCAGGAAAACCGGAAAGCGCGTCGAAAAAAATAATCCGGGAGTTTCTGAACTCCCGGAAAGAGAGGAACCTTCTGAATGAGGAAAGACCAGAATAAGAAAACGGCGCCTTCCTGCGCCGTAAAGGATATGGGCGGACAGGCGGTGATGGAGGGCGTCATGATGCGCTCCGGAAACGCAACGGCCGTCACGGTCCGCCGGCCGGACGGCACGCTCGTGACGAAGCGGACGCCCTTCAGGGCTCCGAAGGACAGGCATCCGTGGATGGGAAAGCCGTTTATCCGGGGCGTCGTCAATATGGCGACCATGCTGTACTTCGGGATGAACACCCTGGAGGACTCCACAAAGATGCTGGGTATGCTCGACGAGGAGCCTTCCCGCTTTGAAAAGTGGCTGGCGAAGAAGCTCGGAAAAGGCGTGGACAAAGTCGTCATGGGCATGGCCATCGTTCTGGCCGTTCTTCTGAGCATCGGGCTGTTCATGGCCCTGCCCGCCGGGGTGGAAAGCGTTCTGAAGTCCGCCGGGATGGGAACGCTGGGATATACGCTGCTCGGCGGCCTTGTAAAAATTCTGATCCTCGTCGGGTACATGGCGGCGGTGGCTCTCGTTCCGGACGTCCGCCGGACATTCCAGTACCACGGGGCGGAGCACAAGTCCGTCCACTGCTTTGAAAGCGGAATGGAACTGAACCCGGAGAACGCGCAGACCTTCTCCCGCCTGCACCCGCGCTGCGGAACGGCTTTCCTGCTCATCGTGTTTTCCATCAGCATTCTGCTGTTCCTGATTCTGAACGTGCTGGTTCCCATCGACAATTATTTCCTGCGGGTGCTGTTCCATCTGGCCATGCTGCCGGTCGTGGCAGGCGTGAGCTATGAGGTTCTGATGGGCCTCGCACATTCAAAGAGCCGGCTGGCCGAGATTCTTCGCTGGCCGGGGCTTCAGATGCAGCGGCTGACCACCCGGGAGCCGGACGCCTCCATGCTGGAATGCGCCATCGTTTCCGTAAACGTGGTGCTGTACGGCCTGCCCGCCCATGCGGAGAAGACGGCGGAGGGCTGGGCGGTTCTGCGCGACTGGCGGGAATCCGGGAAGGATTATGTGCCCCCGGTGAAGGAGGAGACGGAAGTTCCGGAGACAGCGGAGACAGCGCCCGGGGCCGCGGAGAAAAAGACGGAGGACAGCGATCCGTGACGGCCAGAACCCTGCTGCTGGAATCCGCGGCGGAGCTGAGAGCGGCCGGCGTGCCGGATCCGGAATACGACGCGGCGCAGCTTCTTTCCCGGGTGACGGGGGAAAAACCCCTGAACCTGCGGGCCGGCTTCGATATTACCGTTACGGAGGAACAGACCGGCGCCTTTCGGGCGCTGGCGAACCGGAGGAAACGGCGGGAACCGCTGCAGTACCTGCTTGGGGACGCGGTGTTCATGGGCCTGATCTTCCGGGTGCGCCCCGGCGTGCTGATCCCAAGACCCGAAACCGAAATGCTGGCTGAGGCCGCGGTCCGCCGGATGAGCGGGCGGATCAGCCGGCTGAAACCGGGGGACCCTGAGCCGGAGGCGCTGGATCTCTGCTGCGGCAGCGGGTGTATCGGGCTGTCCCTGAAACGGATTCTTCCGCGGGTACGCTGCACGCTGACGGACAGGAGCCGGGAGGCGCTGGAGACGGCGCGGGAGAACGCGGAAAACCTGGGAACGGAATGCAGCATTCTGGAAGGAGATCTGTTCGGTCCCGTCCGGGGCCGTCGTTTCGATCTGATTCTTTCCAATCCGCCCTACATTCCGCGCGCAGACTGCGAAACCCTGCAGCCGGAGGTGGCCATGGAGCCGCGGACGGCGCTGGACGGCGGAGAGGACGGGCTGGACTTTTACCGTCGGATCACGAAGGAGGCTCCGGCGCATCTTCTGCCGGGCGGCGCCCTAATCCTGGAGATCGGAGCCGGGGAAGGGGAGCGGGTCCGGGAAATGCTGAAGGAAAACGGCGCGGTCCGCGTCGGGACGGAAAAGGATTTTTCCGGGATCGAGAGAATGATCCTGGCGGAATACTGACGAGGAAACATGTTTGAAAAGCTGCGGTCCCTGAAGGACCGGTACGATGAGCTGTCCGCGGCCATGGCTGAACCGGAGGTTATGGCGGATTTCGCGCGCCTGCAGGAGATTATGAAGGAACGCGCCCGCCTTGAGCCCGTCGTTGCGAAGTACGAGGAGATGCTGTCCCTCCGGCGGCATCTGCAGGAGGCCCTGGAGCTGACGGCCGATCCGGACATCGCGGAGGAGGCGAGGTCCGAGGCGGCGGAGCTGAGCGCCCGGGAACCTGTGATCCTGGATGAGCTGAAGCTGCTGCTGGTTCCCCCGGATCCGATGGACGGGCGCAACGTGATGATGGAAATCCGGGCCGGCGTGGGCGGGGAGGAAGCCGCCCTTTTCGCCGGGGATCTGATGCGCATGTATCTGAAATACTGCGACCGGGGCGGGCTGAAGGCGTCCGTCCTCTCCCTGAGCGATACCGAACTGGGAGGCGTGACGGAGGCGCTTCTGATGATCTCCGGCCCGGACGCCTGGGCGAGAATGAAATTCGAGAGCGGCGTCCACTGTGTGAAGCGGGTGCCTGTGACGGAAAGCGGAGGAAGGATCCATACGTCCACGGCTTCGGTGGCCGTGTTTCCCGAGGCGGAGGAAAGCGAGGTTGTGATCCGGCCGGAGGATATCCGGACGGACGTGTTCCACGCCTCCGGCCACGGCGGACAGGGGGTCAACACCACGGACAGCGCCGTCCGTATGACGCACCTGCCTACGGGGCTGGTCGTGACCTGCCAGGATGAACGGAGCCAGCTTCAGAATAAGGCAAAGGCGCTGGAAGTGCTCCGCAGCCGCCTGCTGGACAGGCAGCGGGAGGAGGCGCGGGCGGCTCTGGACGCGGACAGAAAAGGGCAGATCGCGGGCGGGGACCGGAGCCAGCGGATCCGTACCTACTATTTCAACCACGACTATGTGGTGGACCATCGCCTGGGGCTGACCGTTCCCCGGGTGCAGAACACGATGAACGGGGAACTGGAGCCTTTTATCAGCGCGCTCAGGCTGGCGGAGAAAACGGAGAAGCTGCAGTCTCTGCGCGGATGAACGGGAAAGAAGAACCGCGGCCGGAAAGCAGCGGTTCTGAACGGCATACGGCCGGAAAAGGAAAAACGGATGAAGACACGGGTAATGAACGCCGAATCGCCGGAGGCAGCCGCGATGGCTGCCCGGCTTTTTTCAGAAGGTCAGCTGGTAGGGTTTCCCACGGAAACCGTTTACGGGCTGGGAGCCAACGCTCTGGA
>ONXY01000344.1 GCA_900321945.1 uncultured Eubacteriales bacterium
GTCAACGCCGGTCTTTTCGGTGTACAGCTTGGCGTAATCCTGCATCGCGGCAGTGATGGCCACCGTGTTCTGGCAGATCACGATGTCGGCCAGAGCGCCGGAGCTGGTGAGCAGCATCGCGAGAGACAATACGATAGCAGCCAGTTTCTTCATAAGAAAGATCCTCCTTAAGTATTTTTGTTGGGCTATCTGGTCAGTATATTACCGCATCGTCCCTGTTCTGTCAACCGGGATTTTCTTCCGGACGCCGCCCGTTCCCGCCGGGCCCGGTTCTTTCCGTGCCGCGGACTTCCCCGTTCCCGCGGTATAAAAACGCTCCGGGCGTATTTGAAAAAAATCCCGGAGCGTTTCCGCTCCGGGATCCGGTAAACCGTATGGGAAATTACTCCTTGACGCCGCCCAGGGCCACGCCGGCGATGATGTACTTGGAGAAGGCCAGGTACACGATGATCAGCGGCAGCGCGGTCAGAGTCAGGCCCAGATAAATCGAGCCGTACTCCGTTCTGTAAATATCGCCGCGCAGCTCCTGCACCATCATGGGCAGGGTCTTCAGGCCGGGGTCGGTAAACAGCATCAGGGGGGTCAGGTAGTTGTTCCAGGATCCGATCACGGCCATGATGCCCATCGTAGCCATGGCGGGAACCATGATCGGCAGGATGATCCGGCAGAATGTCCGGAGTTCGCCGCATCCGTCGATGCGGGCCGCTTCGACCAGTGATATCTGCAGGTTGGCCTCCAGATACTGCCGGAAGAAGAATACCGTACTCGCGGAAGCGATCGCGGGGATGATCAGCGCCAGGCGGTTGTTCACCCAGTGCAGCTGATACATGAACATGAAGAAACCGGTGCCGGTGACCTGTCCGGGGATCATGATGATCGCCATGACCACGGCGTACAGGGCTTTATTGCCCCTGAACTGATACACCTTGAAACCGTAGGCTGTCATCGCGGAGAAGAACACGCCCAGAATCGTGGAGCCGAACGCGATGATCGCGCTGTTCATGAAGCCGACCGCCACGTTGAAGTTCTTGGATTCCAGAACCTTCCAGTTATAATTCAGGTAGTTGCCCGGAATAATGCTCACGCCCTGCTGGATCGCCTGACTGGAGCGGGTCGCGTTCACCATCATGATCCAGAAAGGCACGATAGCCAGAACGCTCAGGAAGGAGCAGAATACGTAGACCATGCTCCGCTTGGAGTTGTGCACGGCCTGCACGTGCGCGCTGAACGCGATGATGGAGCCGCACAGGATCATCAGCACGACCGGCGTATTCAGCGTCGCGTTTCCGTAGGGCAGCTTGATGGGGAACGCTGCCAGCCGGAGAATGACGTATGCGGCCAGCAGAATACCCAGCAGATGCAGGAAAGAGGAGATGGTGTACAGCACGCTGGCGTCCTTGTTTCCGGCCAGAACCACCAGCACGGCCGCCAGGATCAGCGCGATGAACGCCGTCCAGACGCACCCGTAATACACGGAATAATTCCAGTCGTACAGCTTGTACTGGTTGACCACCGTCATGTCGATTTCCAGCTCGGACGGAAGCTTTCCGGGAATCAGGGAATAGCTCAGGCCGGACGCGTTGTCGCCGCTGGCGGCTTCCTGTTTGGCTTTCAGATCGTCCAGTTTTCCCTGTTCCTTCGCGACCACGTCGCGCTGTTTCTGAATATCCTCTTCGGACTTTTTGCCTTCCTGAACCCAGCGGTCCAGCTTGTCCTGGGCGCGGTCCACCTTATCCTGCTGCTTCGCGATATCCCCTTCCAGGGAAGCGGCGGAATTGTCGTGGAATGAGGCGATGGGCAGCAGCATGCCGGCGATGGCGATCGCCATGAAAACCAGATAGACGATTTTTCTGGTGCGTTTCATTTGACCGCCCCCTTCCTCACGGCTTTGCCGGGTTTGGGATCATGATCGTTCAGCAGGTAGCGGATAATCAGCGATCCCGCGATAATGATCACGAACAGCACGACGGAAGCCGCGCTCGCCATGTTGAAGTTCCGGGAGCCGGTGAAGCCCTGCATGTAAA
>ONXY01000236.1 GCA_900321945.1 uncultured Eubacteriales bacterium
TCCGGATGAAGACCGTAACGATCAGACTGAGCCTGGTGGAGAACGTGAACAAGTTTGTGAACATTGTCGGCCGCTATCCCTTTGACATGGACCTGCGGGCGGGCCGGCACGTGGTGGACGCCAAGAGCATTCTGGGGATTTTCTCCCTGGATCTGAGCCGCCCGATCACGCTGGAGATCTACAGCGACGACTGCGACCAGCTGCTGAAGGATATCGAGCCCTTTACGGCGGAATAATCCCGTACGTTTCCGGCCCGGGCGGCCCGATTATTCACAAAAATACGAACTTTACGCAAAATCCACTTTTCAACATTCGGAAATTGTGGTAGAATAGCCTCCGGCTCCAGCGGCCGGAGGCTTTATTATGCCCGGACGGCGGAGCGGGATGGGAGGAACCGGAACATGGAAAAAATACGCCGCAACGAACGGATGAGCGCGATGATGAAGATTCTGTCCGACGCGCCCGGCAGAATGTTCACCCTGAACACCTTCTGCGAGCTTTTCAACGCGGCCAAGAGCACGGTCAGCGAGGATATCGACGCGCTCCGCCAGACGGTCGGAACGTTCGGCCTGGGAGCGATCGAGACGGTGACCGGGGCGGCCGGCGGCGTGCTGTACCGTCCGCAGATGAGCCGGGAAGCGGCCCGGGACTGCATCGAGGGCCTCTGCCGGAAGCTGAGCGGCACGGAGCGGGTGCTGCCGGGGGACTTCCTGTATTATTCGGATATCCTTTCCACGCCGGAGATCGTGAACCGGATGGGGAGAATCCTGGCGACTGAATACGCGGACACCCGTCCGGATTTTGTGCTGACCATGGAAACCAAGGGGATTCCGGTGGCCTTCGCCACCGCCAACGCCCTGGGCGTTCCGCTGGTGATCGCCCGGCATTCCTCCAAGGTTTACGAGGGCTCCGCGGTGAACATCAATTACGTTTCCGGGTCCGGCAATATCGAGACCATGAGCCTGAGCCGCAGGGCGGTCAGGGAAAACCAGCAGGCGCTGATCGTGGACGACTTCCTGCGGGGCGGCGGAACGGCCCGCGGAATGGTGGAGCTGATGCGGGAATTCCATGTGACCGTGGTGGGCACGGCGTTCGTGATGGCCACGGTGGAACCCGTGAAAAAACGGATCTCCGGGGAGAAGAGCCTGATGACCCTGGAGGTGCTGGGCGGGGAGAATCCGGAGGCGGTGGTCCGGCCGGCTTCCTGGCTGGCGGACTGAGTTTGCAAAGAAACCGGTATTGTGATATGATTAAAGGCAACCTTTCAGGGGAGGAGGGGGAGCCTTGTATCAGATGCAGCCGCCGCAGCCGGTGCAGCCGCAGACGCCGCGCCCGGAAGAGCCGCGGCGCCTGAACATGTTTCAGATTGCGCTGATCACGCTGGTGATCGGCTTCGCGGTCTGGTATCTGGTAAGGACGCTGACGCCGGAGGCGGAGCCCTACGGCAGAATAACGGCCGGAACCATCGGCGCCCGGTACGCCGGGGACTGCCTGATCATCCGGGACGAAACCCCCTACGACGCGGAAGGCCTGACCAGCATCTCGTACGTCGCCGATGAAGGCGCCGCGATCTACCGCGGCACCACGATCTGCAACGTGTATTCCTCCGGTTTCAGCACCCGGGAGATGACCACCCTGCAGGACTACCGGGACCAGATCAAGGAATATCAGATCAAGCTTCTGAGAGCCGAAGTGGCGACGGACGCGAGAATGGAGAAGCTTGAGAGCGAGGTCATGAGCCGGGCCAGGGAGGTCCGCGCCATCGTGGGCGGCGCCCGGGGCAACATGAACAACCAGGAGGCGCTTCTGGACACGGCCATTCAGGCCCGGCAGAACTATCTGAGGCAGAAGTACAGCGAAGACCAGCGGATGACCCGCCTGTACGACGACGAGCAGAGCCAGATGCAGCGCATCAGCTCCTGGACGAAGCAGTACGCCGCCATGACGGACGGGGTCGTCAGCTTCTACTCGGACGGATATGAATACGGCCTGACCGTTCACAATTTCCAGCAGTTTTCGCCCGCCCAGGTCCGCAGCATGATCAACGGCGTCAAGCCGGAGCAGAGCGCGACCCAGAAGGGAAAAACCACGATCTACCGGATGATCAGGGACGGGCACTGGTATGTGCTGATGCTGGTGCGGGACAGCGCCTGGAATCCGGTGGAGGGCGCGACGTACGAGCTGAAGCTGGAAAGCTTCCGGGACACGACCGTCAGCGCGCAGGTGCTTTCCTTCACCCGCAGCGGCGGGGAGATGGTGGTGCGCCTTTCGGTGCAGTCGGACGTCGGGCCGGTCCTGTATATCCGGACCTGCACCGGGGAGCTCGGGGACCATGTGACCACGCTGATGGTTCCGGCCCGGGCGATCTACTATCAGGACAACATGCCCGGCGTCGTGGTCGTGGACGGACAGTATCAGACGTTCATCCCCGTCAATATTCTCGAGAGCCGGGACGGCTCGGTGTTTATTTCCGCGATTCAGCAGGGCGTGCTGTCCGAGGGACAGACGGTGCGCCTGTTCTGACGCGGCCCGGAATCCGGGCAAGGAGGGAAGGAATCCATGGCATTCAGGGACCTGGGGGTCTGGCTGACCGGCCTGCTGAACGGGAAACCGAAGGGCGGCTCCAGACGGCCCGACGGCGGAACAAGCTGCTACCGTCCGATGCAGCGCCGGAACCGGCAGGAGGAGGATCTCGCGAAGGAGAAAGCCGCGCAGTACGCTGCCGGACAGCCGCAGCAGGTGAATCTTCATACCGGCTTCACGGGAATGAATCCGCCCATGAGCGGCCCTGTTCCGGCGCAGTACTGGCAGGAAACCGCGCAGGCGGGAAACGGATACGGATACGGAAACGGATACGGTTACGGCGCGCCGGCGCCCGCGCCGGCCCCGGCCGCGCAGCCGGAGCCTCCGGCGGGAAACATCTCCTATATGCCGGGCGTGTACGGGCCCGACGCCGGGAACACGTTTACGCACGTGGAGCATATTCTGACGATCACCTCCCTGCGCAGCTGCTACGAGGCCATTGAGTGCATGAAGAACGAGGAGACGCTGATCGTGTCCCTCGACGTGCTGGGAAGCGACGGCGAACGGATCCGCTGCCAGGACATGCTGGCCGGAGCGGCCTTTACGCTGGGCTGCAGCGTGCGGAACCTGCAGAGCGTCGGCGTGGTGGTCATCGCGCCGGCCGGCGTGAAGATCCTTCCGGAGAGGCAGGTCCGGCCCTGGGCCGAGCCGCCGCGCGCGGAGCAGCCCGCGCAGGCTCCGGCGCCGGAAGGCTACACCCCGAGGCGGGAGAGAAGATCAAGCCAGAATCAGATCGGATGGGAGAACGCGGGCAGCGGCGTGAACACGGGATTCAATCCCTATACGGGCTCGATGCCCACCGCCGCCGGCGCCTACGGCGCGTACGGCGGATACTGATCGGACGGGAATAAACCCCGGATGGGGCTGTCAACATAGAAAGGAGATCAACATGAGCACGGAAAAGATTACGGTGGATCTGATCAGCAACAAGGTTTTTACCCGGGAAAACGGCGGCTACAACCAGCAGGAAGTGGACGATTTTCTGGATGATATCTGCGACGAAATGGAACGGATGGAAGCGGTGATTCAGGAGCTCCGCCAGAAGAACGCGGCGGTCCGGGAAAACGCGGCTCCGGCGGCGTCCGCCGCGGCGCCCGCCGTCAGCGCCGACAACGAGAACACCTTCCGTGAAATTCTGGAGATGGCGGCGAAGGTGAAGGACGAGACGATCCGGAAGGCGAAGGAGGACGCGGAGGCCATCCGCGCCAAGGCCGAAGCGGAAGCGACCGA
>ONXY01000346.1 GCA_900321945.1 uncultured Eubacteriales bacterium
AGCGGCGCGGACAACAGCCGCCGCGAAGCCGAAGTACCGGGAGATCATCGCGAAGCTCCCGGAGTTCGAGAAGGCCGACCGTTTCAAAATGAACATCGTCAACTGCGCCATGTTCTCGGCTTTTGTGCTCAGCATGAAGGAACGGCCGTCTGTTGAGCGGCTGACGGAATACTATGCGAAATCCATGATGACCGCGCCTATGCGGTTCTTCTGCCGTATGATGGGCAGAAAGAAGTTCAGCGGGCGGGATATACAGGGGATGAAGGCGACGGCCCTGCTGAACGCGGCGGACAGGAATCCCTATTCCTGGAACATGGCGTTCCTGCCCTATCCGGACGGCAGCGGCTACGAGGCCCGATTCACCGCATGCGGCATCTGCGCGCTGATGAAAGAACTGGGGCTGTACGATTTCGTACCCGCCATGTGCCGTCTGGATTATACCATGGCTGAGGCGGGCGGCGTCTGTGATTTCGTCCGCAAATATACGCTGGCCTCCGGCGGACCGTACTGTGACTGCGGGTATAAGAAGAAATCCTGATGATCCCTTGACAGGCGCTCTGAAAAGTGCTATGATCCAATTGTTAGTTTATGCTAACTTTTGCCGCTGTGCGTCATGTTCTTCTCCAATGCCTCAGCGGCTTTTCTTGGGAACGGTAGTTAGTTATAACTAATATTATTGATCAATCAGACCGGAGGTGCCCATGTCCAACGAAATGCTGATCCGCTGCTGTGCCCCGACGATGGCCCGCCTGAAGACCGGGAATATGTTCAACTGCGCTTTCAGCAGTCCGGAACAGATGACTGAAGAGCTGCGGCGGCTGAATCAGCGGCTGAGGCGGAAGGGGCTGCGGATCCTGCCGCTGCGGTGGCGGGACGGAAAGGCGCTGCTTTATCTCTACCGTCCCGGGATGCTGGAACGGGACCTGCGGGATCCGCTGGCCGGAAAGCTCCTGTCGGAATGCGGATATGCTCCCGGAAACACGAACATCTGCCTGGCGCGGCTGATCGCCCGTCTGCGGACAGAGCCGGACTTTCCTCATGAGATCGGGCTGTTTCTCGGCTATCCCCCTGCCGACGTGGACGGCTTCATGCACCGGAAGGAGGAATGCAAACTGTGCGGCATCTGGAAAGTGTATGACGATGTGGAAGGCGCGCTCAGGCAGTTCGCCCGGTGCAGGCACTGCACGGAAGTCTACCTGAACTGCCTGTCCCGCGGATTCTCCCTGGACCGGCTGGCGGTTGCCGGATAAAAACGCTGTTCACAACCTCAAAAGGGGTTGGAATGGACCACAAAAGAAAGGAAGGTATTCTCATGAACAAAGTAGCGGTGATCTTCTGGAGCGGAACGGGCAACACCGAAGCTATGGCAAGGGCTGTGGCGGAAGGCGCGAAGGCGGCGGGAGCTGAGGCCGAACTGCTGGCCTGCGCGGATGTGTCCGGCGTGAACGGCTTCGACGCGGTCGCGCTGGGCTGCCCGGCCATGGGCGCTGAGGAACTGGAGGACGGCGAATTCCTGCCCATGCTGGACGGTATCGAAGCGGCGCTGACCGGCAAAAAGACTGCCCTGTTCGGTTCCTATGGCTGGGGCGACGGTGAATGGATGCGCTCCTGGGAAGCGCGCTGTGCGGAGAAGGGCATCGCCCTGGCGGCGGACAGCGTGATCGTGAATGAAGCTCCGGACGAAGACGGTCTGGCTGCCTGCAGGGCGCTGGGTGCGGCGCTCGCGTGACAAAACAGAACAGCATAAAGGAGGATTCCCCTATGAAAACATTCCGCTCGATAACCGCATTCGTGATTGCGCTTTGTCTCGCGCTATCCGTGTGCTGCGCGCTCGCTGACCGGACCCTGGAAGGTGACGCCAATGTGGATCAGCGCAATTACCCCTCCACCGCGCCTTTCATCCATCCCCCGTTTTACAACGTCCGTCTGTTGATTGAAGTGAATGACAGCGGCGTCATCACCGCCGTGAAAGACAACGGAACCGGCGGCCCCGGCTCTGTGCAGGAAGGCAATGAAGAATTCTGGGCGAACAAGAACAAGCCTTATTTCGACGCGGCCGTGAATGCCGGCCTGCTGGACAGGTTCGTCGGGAAGACCAGAGACGAAGTGGCGGCCATGGACATGACCTCCGGCGGAGTGGATGCCGTTGCCGGCGCGACCATGGTCAGCGCGGCCGCGCGGGAAGCCGTGCTCAACGCTTTTGACGGCAGGGCCGGCAGGGCATTTCTGCCTGTGGAAGGCTCCGCGCTGCCGGTGGAGTCCGTGGAAGGCGGTGTCGTCACCCTGAGAAATGCCCTGCCGGATGATTTTGAACTGCGGGTGCTGGACATCCGCTGGGGCGTGCGCAACGAAAATATCGTGCCCGCTGACAGCTACGACGTGGAGATCGCGGACGGCAGGGTAACGATCAGCTTCCGGGATCCCGCTGCTCTGAAACCCGGATACTACTATGTGAATGTGACGGATGCCGGCGGCAGGTACCGCTCCCCGTCCTTCGAGGGCGGTCCTGCCGCGGCGCAGGCCCCGTACTTCATCATTGACAGCGGCCTGGTGGCTGAGGATATCTCCTTCGATGGACGGGCTGTCGTTCTGAACGGCGCGGACATGGCTGATTATCTGGCCAATATCCGGCATGTTCAGATTATGGCCGAAGGCGCGGAAAAGCCGGTTGAGCAGGAAATCGTGGGCCATCACGGCACGGCCGGTTCCTTCATCGTCCTGGACGGGAACGGCGTGCTGAACGCTGAAGGAGTCGTGAAAAACAGGGACGGCAGTGAGAGTCCCCTGTTTGAAGCGGGAAAACAGTACACGGTCACAGTCGCCGCTTTCGGTTACCCCGAGCTCGTCTTTTCCTATGCCGGAACGGATGAAGCTTCGGAAGCCGCCTCGCTGCTTGAGGCTGTAAAGGGAACCTATGAACCGTTGTTCCCCGTCATCACTGATCCGAAGTATGATCAGCTGTGGCTCGATCCCTGCATGGCGGTTCTGGGCGAAGAAGCGGCGCCGGCTATGGCCGGCATGCTGAAATCGGCCTGCAGCGGGAATATCTACGGGCAGGAGGCGGTCGACGCCTTCGGCGACGGTTCCGGCGGCGCGCAGTTTGACTGCCTGTTTATCAACGGCGTGAGTACGATTACCTTTGACGGTCCCGTCATCAGCGGCGCGGATGAAAGCGGGAATCAGCTGTTCATCCATGAATACGCCTATGTCGGCAGGCTTTCTCTGGCGGGTATGATGGAAGGGTATCTTTATGAAACGGCGGACGAGGACGCCGGTGAGTTCAGGTATTTCTGTATGATGCCCGACACGCCGGCTTCCACATATCATCTTGAGTTCCGCTACGGCTCTGATGTGGACGCGCTCGCGCTCTATAACGAAGGCCCGTACGCTTACTGGCTGGCGGCCGGCTTCCCGGTAGACGCGGATGAAGCGCTGACTGAAAACGTGATTGAGCTGTTCGTCCT
>ONXY01000347.1 GCA_900321945.1 uncultured Eubacteriales bacterium
TCCATTTTTTTCGGTGCCATAGCCAAGTGGTAAGGCGAAGGTCTGCAAAACCTTTATTCTCCAGTTCGAATCTGGATGGCACCTCGACGCTCCGGTTCTGAAGATCAGAGGCCGGGGCGTTTTCATTTACTGCCACGGCCGGAGCCGGATTTTCGGAGACCGGGCTCCGGAAGACCGGACGGTCCGGGCGCTTTTATCAATCCGCAGCGCCCGTTTTTTTATTTGACCGGAGCAGGCCTGATGCGTATAATAATAGACAAGGGCGGACCGCCCGGGCATTCAGCGGCGGTTATCCAGCCGCTGTCAGGACAATTTAACCGATCAGGAGGGAATAACATGAAAAAAGTTCTTGCTTTGATGATGGTTTTCATGCTGGCTGCAGGTCTTTTTTCCGCAGCTTCCGCCGAGCCTGTGCAGGACGCGCTTGCCTCTGCCGCGCAGATGACCAATGAAGAGCTCTATGCGAAGGCACAGGAGGAAATCGCCGCCGGAGCCCAGCTCAATTTCTATTCCACCACCTCTTTCGCAGAGAAGGCCGCTTCGAACTTTGAGGAAGCCTATCCCGCTCTGGCCGGAAAAATCATCTACGCCGAAATCGACGACGGTGAGACGTACACCAAGCTGACCAACCAGATCGGATCCGGCGTGAAGGATTCCCCTGACATGGCGCTGGTGCAGAACGGCCCCGATCTGAAGGTCAACCTGCTGGACGACGGGCTGAGCTACAGCTATTTCCCCGCCGCGCTGAAAGACGTCGTTCCCGAAAAATATCAGGATCCGGCAGTCGTCACCTTCATCAACTCCCTGATGATTTATCACAACGGAAACGGCTCAGTGGGCGTCAGCAACGTATGGCAGCTGGTGGAGGAGGAGTGGAAGAACAGGGTGTTCTTCAAGGATCCCACAAACGAGACGGTAAACCTGAACTTTCTGATCATGCTGACCAGCCCTGAATGGACGGAGAAGCTGGAGAAGGCCTATGAAGCGCGCTACGGAAAGCCCTGGGCTCCCGGTGAGTTTCAGTCCGCGGCCTACGAGTGGATCGACGGCTTCCTGAAGAATGTCAACTATACCTTTACATCCGCTTCCAAGATCGCCACGGGCATCGCTTCAGGCGCGCCTGGCAACATGGGCATCTTCGTATTCTCCAAGCTGCGCAAGGTGGACGAGAACGACCGCGTCAATCTTTCGGTCCTGCAGTTCGAAAACGATGTGGACTGTTTCTCCGGCTTCATGTACAACGTATACGCCACGGTATGCAGCGACACGGACTGCCCCTACACCTGCGCCCTGTTCATCAACTGGCTCCTAAGTGAGGAAGGGTTCGCCGGAAACAAGAGCTGGAACTCCAGCCAGGGCTATTACAGCCCCAACACCACCATTGACAAGCCGGATGATATTGAGGACGAACCTTACACTTACTGGGACGGCAAGCTGGTCTTCGAGGATCTGGACTATATCGACGGGCTCGGTGCGGATTATGCCGAAATCTATCGTTTCATCAATGTCCGGGTCAGCAAATAAGCAGTTTAACAAAGGGGCGGGAATCATTCTCCCGCCCTTTTTTTCAGGAGGAAACAGTATGACGCAGATTCAGCCAGATCTGAGGCGGGAGCCTCTCCGGTACCGCCTGAAAGCCTTTTTCCTCAAGCCGGCCAATCTGATCCTGCTTCTGTTTCTGGCCGCGCTGACAGTGCTTTCCCTGCTGCCCATGATCACCATGCTGACCAACATGTTCACCGTGCACGCGGGGACGGAAAAGAAGATGCTGCGGCTTCCTGCGGGATCCTGGACGCAGGCTCATTTTCAGGAGCTGTTCGCCGGAGACGAGTGGAGCCGGGCGAATTTCTGGACGCCTTTGCTGAATTCCCTGATCGTCGCGGCCGGATCGGGTGTGCTGGGGATTCTGATCGGAGGTACCGTCGCCTGGTTTATCACCCGCTCGGATCTGAAATGCAAGAAGTTCATTTCAGCGGTGTTCGTCTTTCCCTATATGATGCCCGCGTGGACGCTGGCGCTGTTCTGGACCAACATGTTCCAGAACAGCCGGGTGGGCGGCGGCGTGCCCGGCATGGTGGAATCGCTCTTCGGCCTTTATATGCCGGAGTGGTTCGTTTACGGCCTGTTTCCCATGATCATGGTCATCGGTCTGCACTATTCCCCCTTCGCCTATCTGCTGATCGGCGGTATTCTGAAAAATATGGACGCAACACTGGAGGAAAGCGCCACCATTCTGAAGGCGGGCCGGTGGACCATCATCCGCCGCGTCACCGTTCCGATCGTGATGCCCGCGATTCTGTCCACTTTTCTGCTGATCTTTTCTTCCGGCTTTGCCAGCTATACAGTGCCGGTTTTTCTGGGATCGGCGACGCGTACCTTTACCCTTTCCACCAAGATGCGCGCTCTGATTCAGGCGGGATACGAGGGACAGGGCTATATCATGGCCTTCATCTCCATTCTGCTGGGTACGCTGATTCTCGGCGTGAATCAGCATTTTACCGGGAAACGCAAGTCTTTCACCACGGTCACGGGCAAGAGCGGACAGGTATCCCTGGTAAAGCTGCGGGGCGCGAACTGGATTATCTCTGCCGTCCTGATCCTCCTGACGATGTTCTTTGCCATCGTGCCCCTGGTTTCCTTCGCGGTGGAGAGCGTGATCAAACAGCCCGGAAACTATTCCTTCAGCAACATGACCCTGCAGTTCTGGATCGGACGGGAGGAATCCGCCTATGAAACGGGTATGGTCGACGGAATTCTGCTGAACTCCACCATGTGGAACGGCCTCGGGCGGCAGGTGGCGCTGGCGCTGACAGTATCCCTGATCGTGGGCACCTGCGGCATGCTGGTCGGCTATGCCTGCGTGCGCCGCAGGGGAAGCAGGCTGGCCCGGATGGTGGAGAACCTGGCTTTCTTTCCCTATCTGATGCCGGCGATGGCCTTCGGCACGATCTATCTGGCCGTGGCGACAAGCCCCTCCTTCAGATGGATGTACGGCTCCTTTTTCCTGCTGGGGCTGGTGGGATCGGTGAAGTTCCTGCCGTTCGCCTCCCGCTCCGGCGTCAATTCCATGATGCAGATCGCGCCTGAAATTGAGGAGGCGGCGACAATCTTCGGCGTTCCCTGGGCGACACGCATGACCCGGATCCTCTTTCCGATTCAGAAGAGCTCCATCATTTCCGGGTACCTGCTGCCGGTTATCAACGTGATGCGCGAGGTCGCGCTCTTTACCCTGCTGGTGCCCTATCCGCGCTATCTGCTGACGACCATGCTCTTCTCCTTCAACGAAACGGGTTACGCACAGTACGGCAGCGCGGTGACGCTGCTGATCATCATGATGATTATCGCGATCAACTCGCTGGTCAACAAACTGACCGGGGCTTCATTCGACAAGGGAATCGGAGGTTAAGCATATGCCGGAGATTATTCTGGAACACGTGAATAAACGCTTTGAGAAATTCGTCGCGGTGAACGATCTGAATCTGGTGATCGAAAACCGGGGATTTGTGACGCTTCTCGGCCCGTCGGGCTGCGGAAAAACCACGACGCTGCGTATGATCGCCGGTCTGGAAACGCCAACCTCCGGACGGATTCTGATCGACGGGAAACCGGTTTTCGATTCGGAAAAGGGAATTAATCTGCCTCCGAACAAAAGGGACATCGGCTTCCTCTTCCAGAATTACGCCCTGTGGCCGCACATGACGGTCTATGAAAACATCGCTTTCGGGCTGGAGATGCTGAAGTGGGACAGGAAACGGATTGACAGGAGAGTGGACGAGATGCTGGATCTGCTGAAGATCGGGCAGTTCGTGAAGCGGTATCCCGCGGAACTCTCCGGCGGACAGCAGCAGCGGGTGGCCATTGCCCGCACCCTGGCGCCGAGTCCCCGCGTGCTGTTCATGGACGAGCCGCTGTCCAACCTGGACGCGAAGCTGCGCGGGGAGATGCGGACGGAGCTGAAGCGGCTTCACAGCGACACGAATTCCACTTTCGTGTACGTGACTCACGATCAGCTGGAGGCTATGACGCTTTCCACACGGGTCTGTCTGATGGAGACCGGCGTACTGCAGCAGTACGCGCCTCCGCTGGAAATATACAATCATCCCGCGAACCTGTTTGTCGCGAGCTTCGTGGGCAACCCGACCATGAACTTTATCCCGGCGGAGACCGCCGCCGCGGAGGGGGCGTCCGTCCGGCTCTCCATTCTGGGGAAGACGGCGGTGTTTACCGCAGAAAACGGGGAATCCGTGAAGGGAACAGGAGCCGGAAAGACGGTAAAGCTCGGCGTACGGCCGGAGTTTCTTCCGATCGTGAAGCAGGGGCCGCTGGAGGCCGGCGTCTATTCCACTCTGCCCGCCGGAATGGAAACCACAGTCCGGGTCTCCTGCGGGAGTACAATGCTGACCAGCGTGGTATTCGGAAGCGTGGACTACGCGATGGATGCCTCGGTATTCCTGGACATTACGGGAAACGATATTGTGCTGTTCGACGGAGAAAGCGGGATGAGCCTCGCCGCCGGTTCCGTACAATTCATGTAACTCTCCCCGGCATCCGGCTTCGGCCCGCCCGGCGGAGCGGGAAAAAACGCGAAAACGGTCTGACGGCGGACACGCAGAGACTCATTCAGCACGCCCTTTCCCGGCGGATTTCCGCCGCGGGAGGGCGCTTTTTCCGGCCGGCAGGTCCGATCGGGCAGGCGGAAACAAAGACGAAAAAAACCGGAAAAAAAACGATGCAGAGGGCCGGAGCTGTTGCGGGATCTCCGCCGATCTGGTAAAATGGCGGCGATTGTCAGAGAAGAGGGGGACGGACTATGCCAATCAAAATGTCCAGCGCGCTGCCGGCATACAGAACCCTGACGGAAGAGAACATCTTCGTGATGACGGAGACCCGCGCGGAAACGCAGGATATCCGTCCGCTGCAGATCGCTATCGTCAATCTGATGCCGACGAAGGTGGATACGGAAACACAGCTGCTCCGGCTGCTGGGAAACACGCCCCTGCAGGTGGAGGCCGAGCTGATCACCATGGCGAGCCATGAGTCCAGAAATACAAGCCGGGAGCATCTGCAGTCCTTCTATAAGACGTTCCGGGACGTTGAGCACCGGAATTTCGACGGAATGATCATTACCGGCGCACCGGTGGAGCATCTGTCCTTTGAAGAGGTTGAATACTGGCCCGAGCTTTGTGAAATCATGGAATGGTCCAAGAAACACGTGCATTCCACTTTCCACATCTGCTGGGCGGCGCAGGCCGCGCTGTACTATCATTTCGGCATACCGAAACGCAGGCTTGAGAAGAAACTGTTCGGCGTCTTTCCGCACCGGGCGGAGAGAGAGCATTATATCCTGCTGAGAGGATTCGACGACGTCTTTATGGTGCCTCATTCCAGACATACAACCGTTGACCGGGAAGAAGTGGAAAAGCATCCGGAACTGAAGATCCTGGCTTCCTCCGAGGAGGCGGGGGTGTACGCCATGGCGACAGAAAACGGGAAACAGGTTTTTATCACCGGCCACAGCGAATATGATCCCGGCACTCTCGGCAGAGAATACCGGCGGGACCGGGACGCGGGGCTGCCTATCGAGGTACCGAAGAATTATTATCCCGGAGACGACGACACGAAACCCCCTCTTGTCACATGGAGGAGCCATGCTCATCTGCTGTACGCAAACTGGCTGAACTACATGGTGTACCAGACGACGCCCTATGATCTGTCAAGGCTGGAAAACGAGCCGGAATGAAGGTGCGGGCGGGAAGCTGACGCGGTCCGCCCCGCCGGATACAGAAAAAACGCGCCGCAGCCGCGGCGCGTTTTTCAGGAAGAGAAAGATTACCGGGAGACGGGAACCAGCGTTCCGCCGATCTCAAAAGCAGGTGTTTTCCCGCGCATGCCGAGGAGATGAACAAGAGCTTCCGTTTGCCGCAGACGGAGCTCAACGGGCTGATCCGCGAGGATCTCGCTGTTGTAATGGACGGTCAGCGTCCGCAGCTGATACGCGGTCATGGTTTCAACACCCAGCGCGTTGCAGAGCCAGTCGACATAGCGGGCGTTGTTCACGTGCAGGTTCGGATCCAGATCCGTATAGACCGGCACCCGGGAGAAAACTGTTTCGGCCGCGGCGACAGACGGAATGTTACCCGGAAGGGGCAGCGGGGCGGAGAGACCGCCGTTATCGGGCAGCGGAACGGGGAGCGCGTCCCCGGAAAGGCTCCGGCGGCTTTGCAGATCCATCAGCAGCCACAGGCTCGAAGCTTTTCCGATGACCTGCGACGCGCCGTCCAGAAGAACAAAATATCTGGGAAAAAGGCTGTGCCGCGCAGGTCCGTGAAAAGTCCGGACAGTAATCTTCTCACCGTACAGAGGATACCGGTCCATTTGAAGCGCCAGACGGGAAACGACCCAGGCTGCCCCGACACCGAGGAGCGCCTCACGGCCGCAGCCCAGCGCGGCGCTGTGCAGGCCGGCGGCTTCCTGCAGCTCCGTCAGAATGGCGCCGGGACGCCACGCGCCGCGGAGGTCGCATTCGGCGACCCTGAGCGTAAAAGTGTTTTCCAGCATGTCCATCAGCATCCCTCCAAGTGCAGCCGTAAATCTGACTTATCATAACACAGGAAGGAAGGAATGGGAAGACAATGCCTCCAAAAACGGCTGAAACGCTCCCGGAAACCGGGGGTCCGTTTTCCAGGACGGAGCTTTTGCTCGGAACCGAAGGCATGGAACGGCTGAAAAACGCCCGGGTCGCGGTTTTCGGGATCGGAGGCGTGGGCGGATATGTCTGCGAGGCTCTGGCCCGAAGCGGAGTCGGCGCCCTGGATCTGACAGACAGCGACGTCGTTTCGACGACCAATCTGAACAGGCAGATCATCGCCACCCGGAAGACCCTGGGAAGACTGAAAACCGATGTGATGAGGGAGCGGATTCTGGAAATCAATCCGGACGCCGCGGTGGAAACACACAACTGCTTTGTGCTGCCGGAGAACATACAGTGTTTTCCTTTTGAGAACTACGACTATATCGTGGACGCGGTGGATACCGTGGCCGCGAAGATCGCGCTGGTCCTGCGCGCGAGGGAGACGGGAACGCCGGTTATCAGCTGCATGGGAGCGGGGAACAAACTGGATCCGTCCCGGCTCCGCGTGGCTGATCTGTATGAAACGCGGGTCTGCCCCCTGGCGCGCGTTCTTCGGCGGGAACTGAAAAAACGCGGCGTGGAAACGCTGAAAGTTGTATACAGCGACGAAGAACCCGTCAGAACCGCGGGAGCGGAAGCGGATGAAGAGGAAACGGAAGGCCGGCCGGGAAGGAGAGCGATTCCCGGAAGCACGGCCTTCGTGCCGTCCGCGGCAGGGCTGATGATCGCCGGGGAAGTCGTCCGGGACCTGGCTTTCGGACGGATCTCCCGGATCTGACGGAGCGTATGGGAGGATAAAGGAAGAATGACGGACGACATTCAGATCCGGAGGGAAAGAGTGTCCGCGGAGGAATACACCGCGGTTCTGGCTCGGACGGATCTGGGATCCCAGTATCCCAGGGAACGGTTCGGGAAGAGAATCGCGCGGCTGGTGAACTCGGTTTCCCTGAGCCTGACGGCGCGCGACGGAAACGGCCTGCTGGTGGGCGTGCTGTTCGGACTGACGGATTTTGCCTACTGGCTGTATGTGACGGACCTGGGCGTGGACAGACGATACGAACGGCGGGGAATCGGCAGAAGGCTGATGAAGGCGGCGCACGAAGCGGCGGGCGGGGAAAAGGATATCGCCGTATATCTGGTCGCGAATGAGAACGCCGTCCGGTTTTATGAGAAATGCGGAATGAAGAAGGCCGACGACGTGATGAAATACAATCACGCGGAGTGGACGCAGTTTACAGTCGGGGAGGAGAACCCGTGATTTTTCCCGCGGTCAGGAGGCCAGCAGCTTGACCGCCCAGACCAGAAGCAGGTGCGCGGGATAAATGCAGTAGCTCAGCCAGACCGGAAGCCTGACGTTTTTCCGGAGAGGAATCAGGATCAGAGGCAGGCTCAGAAGGCCGTAGGTCTCCAGCCGGAGAAACGCGCTGAGAGGTCTGGAAAGAAAATCCGGCAGGCCGCCGATATTCAGCGGAACGCCGAACAGGCTGGAGGTTACGCTGTAGCCGGCGCCCCAGAAAAGAAAATAGGATATCATCACCGCCGCGATGGCGGGACGCGTCGTTCGGGCGGCATAGAGAAGGAGAATAAAGAGAACGCCCTTCCAGCCGTAATCAGCCTTGATGACAGTGACCAGAATCAGACACAGAACAGGCCCCCAGAGATGGCTGAGATATTTCTTTTCCCGGACCGCCCAGACGGCCGCGAGTCCCAGAAACAGCGTAAAGAAAACGCTGGGAAGCTTCTGATAGTAGGCGATGAACAGATTCGGGCTGTTTATTCTGTGGTTCATGACCTCGGCGTACAGCGGCTGAACCAGGATGCCCGTAAGAAGAATCCGTCCGAGATACTTCGGCGCGGAACGGGTGTAGTGGAATCCCACCACCAGACACCAGCAGTACAGAGGAAAGGCAATCCGTCCCAGAATCCGCAGTTCCGGGACGCCCGTGAAAACCACGGCTCCCAGATGATCGACAATCATGAAAAAAAGAGCGGTCAGCTTGAGAATGCCTGTCGCGTGACTGCCGGCAGGCGCGGCCGGAATCCGGGCCGCGGAGGAGGAATCGGTCATTGACAAAATCCTTTCAGGAGAAGTAGAATAACAGACGTGCGAGGTGAACAGGCGGCCGCGTGGCCGAAAGGCCATGAGGAAAGTCCGGGCACCGCAGAGCAAGGGTGCCGGCTAACGGCCGGCGGAGGCGACTCCAGGGAGAGTGCAACAGAAATAA
>ONXY01000210.1 GCA_900321945.1 uncultured Eubacteriales bacterium
CTCATCGGGAAGCCGGAAGTCCATATCCGCCACCCACATGGGGAGCAGATCGTCCCGGCCTTTCCGCTTCATGCCGAAATCGTATTTGAGGCAGTCGGTACCGCGTCTGTCGATAATCTCATCAAAGTTGTATTTCATTTTTCATCCCCCAAGTCCGCAAATCCATTCTGCGGTCAGGCGGTTTCCTGCGCGCCTTGCGCGGCGGCGAATTCCTTTTCTTCCTTCGTGCGCAGCAGGCCGAAATGAATGGTCAGTACGGTGACGATGAGCAGGGCGAGCGGGTAGAAGGAATACTTCAGAACCGTGAAGGGCGAGTCGCCGCTCAGCGCGGTCAGCATCATGATACCGCCGTCATGCGGAATCAGCATCATGAAGCCGCATGCGAAAATATCGACCAGGGAAGCCAGCCGTTTCGGGGCGATGTGATACTCTTCGCCGAGCTCGTTGGCGATGGGGCAGGAGACGATAATGGCGAGGGTGTTGTTGACCAGCGCGGCGGAGAGCACGCCGGACAGGAGGCCGATACCGTACTCCGCGCTGCGGCGGTTGCGGATTTTGGCGCGGATTTTGGTGACAAACCACTCGATGCCGCCGTATTCACGGGCCAGGCCGACAGTGCCGGAAATGAGCGCCGCGGCGATGGAAATGGAGAACATATCGGCCATGCCGCCGCCGATGCCCTGAATCCACTCAAGGAACCCGCAGGAGCGTGTCGCAAAACCGATGATGCCGGTGATGCCGATGCCGATCAGCAGGACGCTGGTGACGTTCATGCCCGCAAGTGCGGTGATCAGGACCAGCAGATAGGGAAGCACCTTGAGGACGTTATAGCTGCCGGCTTCCACGGCGCCGCTTCCGCCGCCGCCAATGACGGTGTACAGCACCATGGCCAAAACGGCGGCCGGCAGCGCGATCCAGAAGTTCATTTTGAATTTATCGCGCATTTCGGAGCCGCAGCCCTTGGCAGCCGAGATGGTCGTATCCGAAATCATCGACAGGTTGTCGCCGAAGTACGAGCCGCCGATGACTGCCGCAGCGGTGACCGCGGTGCTCAGGCCGGCGCCCTGCGCCACGCTCAGCGCGACCGGACCCATGGCGGCGATGGTGCCCATGGAGGTTCCGATGGCCGTGGAGATCAGGCAGCACATCAGGAACACGCCCGGGATCAGGAGCTTGACCGGAATAAAGTGCAGGGCCAGGTTGACCACGGATTCCTTGCCGCCCATGGTTGCCGCCGCCCCCTGGAAACCGCTGGCAAGCAGGTAGATCAGGATGACCTGCATGACGCCGGAGTTGCCCATGTGTTCGCAGAACAGGTCCGTCTTTTCCTGAATGGTGTCGCCCGTCCGCATCAGCATGGCCACGGCAAAGCCGACCAACAGGGCTACGTGCCGCGGGAAAGCGCCGAAGGTGCTCTCCGCACCCATAATGCTCAGGATGATGCCCGTACCGATGTACAGCGCAAGGAATACGAGCAGCGGCAGAAACGCGAGCCCGCCGAGGGATTTCCGCTGCAGAGTTTTGTCTTCTTTCATAACTGCTCCTCTCTTTTCTGAAAAATTAACGTGTTGTCGCGGCCTTGGTTTCTCTGTTCTTTTTATGAATAAGTATGGAAACGGCCGGCCGCGGTTCTGTCTGAAGTATAGTATGATAAGAAGACAAAGTCAATGGGGTTGATATGTTTTTCGCGACAGATTTCGCCCTTGTGTATATATGTTTTTCGCCGGCATGCGGGAGTGCCTTCGGAGGCAAAACCCGGCGCTGTCCAGTTCCTTTGCGCGGGAAGACAGCCGGCGGGGCACAGATTGCGGGAAAAACGTATTTGACGCGATGGACGCGGGAGTGTTGTCCGGCTTGTATTTTTCGCCGGGGTGTTGTATAATCACCATACGGAAATTATATGAAAAGGGAAACGGCCAGGAGGATATTACACATGATGATCTCCACACGGGGACGCTATGCGCTTCGACTGCTGATCGATTTGGCGGAAAATCAGAAAGACGGATATATCACGCTGAAGGAATCGGCCGACCGACAGGAAATCTCAGAGAAGTATCTGGAAAATATCGTAAAAGACCTTGTCCGCGGCAAATACGTGGAAGGGCTGCGCGGCAAGGGCGGCGGCTATCGCCTGACCCGTCCGGCAGGCGAAATCGGTGTGCTGGAAGTCCTGCGCCTGATGGAGGGGACCCTGGTGCCGGTGGCCTGCCTGCAGGCTGACAGCAAACCCTGCGCTCAGGCGGCAAACTGCCGGACCCTGCCGCTGTGGGAAGGCCTGGAAAAAACCGTCCGGGATTATCTCAGCGGCTATACGGTGCAGGACCTGATGTGCCCGGAGGACGGGGCGGAAGAAAAACCGTAAGAGCGAAAAACCAAAAACACCGGGGAGCAGTGCGTTGATCTGCTCCCCGGTGTTTTTCTGCCGTATTCCGCGGCTTATTCGGCCTTCGCCCGGAACTGCCCGGCAATCTCCTGATACGCCGAGATGAAAACGGAGGCGTCCAGGCTGTAGGCGACGCTGTCGTAGCCCATCCCCGCCCACTTCAGGGCGTCCTTCATGCTGCCCGCGAAGATCACGGATTCCTTCCCTGCGCTCCGGCAGGCGTTCAGGATGCGCTCGACCGCGCGGAGCAGGATGGGGTTGTCGAACTCGAGCGGGATCCCCAGCTCAATGGAGAGGTCGCAGGGACCGACGAAGATGCCGTCCACGCCCGGCAGCGCAGCAATCTCCTCGATCTGCTCCAGCGCCTCCCGGGTCTCGCACTGCGGGATGATTTTGCAGCGTCTGTTGCA
>ONXY01000349.1 GCA_900321945.1 uncultured Eubacteriales bacterium
GATCGGCCGCGGACAGCGCGAACTGATCATCGGCGACCGCCAGACCGGCAAGACGACGATCGCGGTCGACACGATCATCAACCAGAAGGGGAAAAACGAGATCTGTATCTATGTGGCCATCGGCCAGAAGCGGACGAGCGTCGTGCAGATCGCCCAGGAGCTTGAAAAAGCGGGGGCGATGGAATACACGATCATCGTCAGCGCTTCCGCGGCGGAGAGCGCTCCGCTGCAGTACATCGCTCCCTATTCCGGATGCGCCATGGCGGAGTATTTCCGGGCACAGGGAAAGGATGTCCTCATCGTATACGACGACCTGAGCAAGCACGCGGTGGCTTACCGCGCCCTGAGCCTGCTGATCCGCCGGCCTCCGGGACGTGAAGCGTACCCCGGCGACGTTTTCTATCTGCACAGCCGGCTGCTGGAGAGGGCGGTCTGTATCGCTCCGGAATACGGCGGAGGATCCATCACGGCCCTGCCGATTATCGAGACGCAGGCGGGGGACGTTTCCGCCTATATCCCGACCAACGTGATTTCCATCACGGACGGGCAGATCTTCCTGGAGACGGAACTGTTTCACAGCGGCATCCGCCCCGCCATTAACCCGGGTATCTCCGTCAGCCGCGTAGGCGGCGCGGCCCAGATCAAGGGCATGAAAAAGGTGGCGGGCGAACTGAAGCTGCTGTACGCCCAGTACCGGGAGCTGCAGACCTTCGCCCAGTTCGGAAGCGACCTGGACGCGGACACGAAAGCCCGTCTGGCTCTGGGCGAGCGTATCGTGGAGGTGCTGAAGCAGAAACGGGGCAGCCCGATCCGCATGGGATGCCAGGTGGCAGTCGTCTACGCCGTGACCCGGGGGTTCCTGAACGACGTGGATCCGAAGGACGTGGCGTCCTGGGAGAGCCGGCTGTTCGAATATCTGGAAGACCGGCACACCCCGCTGCTTGAGCGGATCGAGAGCGGGCAGTGGGACGAGGCGGAAGTGAAGGACCTGGAAGGCGCCCTGAAGGGCTTCCGGAGGTAAGGCATGGGAGCGGATATCAAATCCCTGCGGGGGAGAATCCGGTCCGTGGATTCCACCCTGCACATGACCCGGGCCATGGGTCTGGTGGCATCCTCCAAGATCCGCCGCGCGACCCAGGTCATGAACCGGTCCCGGGAATACACCGCGGCCATGGAGGAAGTGCTGAGCCAGCTGCGGGCTTCGCCGGACTGCGGGAAATCCCCTTATATGCGGCCGGCGGGAAACGGGACGAGAATCATCGTGATCGCCGGAGACCGGGGCCTGGCGGGAGGCTATAACGCGAACGTCTTCCGCCTGGCCGCGGAGCAGGAGGGGGCGGAATTCCTGCCCATCGGCAAAAGAGCCTGCGACCGCTTCGGAAAGGGGTACGCCTCTTCCGAACGCTTTACGGGTTCCGACGCCGCGGAGATCGCGGAGGAGCAGTGCCGGGCGTTTCTGGCGGGGGAATTCGGAAAGCTGGGCATTCTGTACACCCGGTACCAGTCCATGATGACCCAGACCGCCAGCCTGATCTGGGTGCTGCCGCTGGAGCGGCAGCCGGACGCGAAGGCTTCAACGGCCGTTTTCGAGCCGGACGAGCGGTCCGTGCTGGACGCGGCGGTTCCCACGTACGTCAGCGGAATGCTGGCGGCCTGCGTGAGGGAGAGCTTCGCCAGCGAGGTGGCGGCCCGCAGGATGGCCATGGACTCGGCGGGGAAGAACGCCCAGGAAATGATCGACCGGCTGCAGCTGCAGTACAACCGGGCCAGGCAGAACTCCATTACCCAGGAGATTACGGAGATTGTGGCCGGAAGCGGCCTGTAGGGCGGCAGTCCGGAAACCGCGGGGCTCCGGCCCCGTAAAGAGGACTTTCCGAGTATAGCTGTGAAGGAGTCATGAAGATGGAACAGCATCAAGGCGTTGTGGCCCAGGTCATGGGCCCCGTGGTGGACGTCCGGTTCGGGGAGGATTACCTGCCGCAGATCTATAACGCGCTTACGCTTCCCCTGGGAGAGAAGACGCTGACGGTGGAAGTGGCTCAGCATATCGGCGACGGCGTGGTCCGCTGCATCGCCATGGGCTCTACGGACGGCCTGCAGCGCGGCGTGGCGGTCACGGATACCGGAAAGGGCATCTCCGTACCCGTGGGGCGGGAAACCCTGGGCCGTATTTTCAACGTCCTGGGCGAGCCGGTGGACAACGGGCCCGCGGTGAAAACGGAGGAAAGATGGGATATCCACCGCCCGGCCCCGGCCTACGAGGAGCTGAGCACCTCCACCGAAATCCTGGAGACCGGCATCAAGGTCATCGACCTGATCTGCCCCTACGCGAAGGGCGGCAAGATCGGCATGTTCGGCGGCGCGGGCGTGGGCAAGACCGTCATGATCATGGAGCTGATCAACAATATCGCCAAGCAGCACAGCGGCCTGTCCGTTTTCACGGGCGTTGGCGAGCGGACCCGCGAGGGGAACGACCTGTACTGCGAGATGACGGAGAGCGGCGTGCTGGGGAACACCGCGCTGGTGTACGGCCAGATGAACGAGCCGCCGGGAGCCCGCATGCGCGTGGGCCTGTCCGGACTGACTATGGCCGAGTATTTCCGGGACGTGGAA
>ONXY01000160.1 GCA_900321945.1 uncultured Eubacteriales bacterium
AGCTGGCGGGAGACGCGGATCAGCTTGTTGATGGTTTCCACCATGTGCACCGGAATGCGGATCGTCCGCGCCTGATCGGCGATGGCCCGGGTAATGGCCTGGCGGATCCACCAGGTGGCGTACGTGGAGAATTTGAACCCCTTGCGGTAGTCGAATTTCTCCACGGCCTTGATCAGCCCCAGATTTCCTTCCTGAATCAGATCCAGGAAGAGCATTCCGCGGCCCACGTATCTCTTGGCGATGGAAACCACCAGACGCAGGTTGGCTTCCGCCAGCTGCTGCTTGGCGGCTTCGTCCCCTTCCTCCAGCCGCTTGGCCAGCTCGATCTCCTGATCCGCCGTCAGCAGCGGAACTTTCCCGATCTCCTTCAGATACATGCGGACCGGATCGTCGATGGCGATTCCTTCCGGAACGGAAAGATCCAGCTGTTCCTCCACGGGAATTTCCTTCTCGGTGGCCATGGCGGATTCGGCCGCGCTTTCGGCGGCTGCGTCGTCCGCGGCGGGGATATCCGTCTCGTCGCTGACCACGGAAATTCCATAAGCTTCCAGCGTTTCCAGAATCTTATCCAGCTGCTCGGGCTCCATCTCCTGCTCCGTCAGGTGGTCCATGACCTCCTTCGAAGTCAGGATACCCTTTTTCCGGCCGTAGGTATACAGATCGTCCAGCCTGCTGTTCTGCTTGTTCTCCGGCTTTTCCAAAGGTGATCTCTCCCTTTCTCTGTCAGGCGCGAAAAGCGCGCGGATCCTTCCGTTTTTTCCGGTACGGTCCCTCTGTTCAGCCCGTCCGGCGTAAAAAAGTTCTCCCGCCGGATAATTCTGAAAACGGGCCGGCGGTCGCGCGCGCTTTACATTTTCCTCAGCAGCCCGCTCACCGACTGATACTCCGCCAGCAGGCCCAGCTGCTCTGTCTCATCGTTACAGTTCGTCAGACGTGCTTCGATTTCCTTTAATTTTTTTTCGTATTCTCCGACGCGGATCTTCGCCACGCAGTCCTGCGCCATGGAAATCAGTTCGTCGGTGCTGCCGGCTGTGGGAGTGAACAGCAGCCGCGTCAGGCGGGAACGGGATTCCCCGTCCGGGGCCCGGTCCACCAGGGACGCGGGTTTCGCTCCGCGTTTCAGATCCTGATATATAGATTTCAACTCCGGGTCTTCAAAATCCTCTTCCCGGATCAGATCTTCCGGTAAAAGTCCGGTGGCCGCGAGGCTCAGCAGCAGCTCCTGCGCCCGCAGGACCTTCCATTCCGCTTCGGAAAGGGCTTTTTTTCCTCCGCCCGCGTTCTTCCTGTCCGTCTCGTCCGTAGCCACCAGACCCACGGCCTCCGCCGGATCGTCCTTCCGGATTCCGGCGGGCCGGGAATTCCCTCCCGTTCTTTTCAGTTCCCGGGTTGTCTGGGCGTCCAGCACGTCCCGGCTGAACCCGGTCTGCAGCGTCAGGTCCTTCAGATATCCTTCGCGCTCCACGGGATCCAGCGGCGCGATGATTTCCACGGCCTTCCTGGCGAATTCCGTCTTTCCTTCCCGGGTGGACAGATCCAGGCTTTCCCTCAGCCGGCGGATGCGGTAGGCCTCGGGCGTCAGCGCCGGCAGTTTCGCGAATCCGTCGGGCCCGTCGCGCCGGATAAACTCGTCCGGGTCCAGCCCGTCCGGGAAATCCAGTACCCGCGCCGGAACATCCTCCTCCTTCAGTATGTCCAGCCCCCGCAGAATCGCATGCTGTCCCGCCGCGTCCCCGTCGTAGGCGAGGTACACCCGCGGCGCGTACCGTTTCAGCAGCCGCGCCTGCTCATTGGTCAGGGCGGTTCCCAGCGTCGCGCAGACGCCGCGCACGCCGAACTGGGTCAGGCTCACGACGTCCATGTAGCCTTCCACCAGAATGACCCGGTCCAGATGGCGTTCCTTCCGCAGAAGATTGGCCGCGAAAACGCCTTTCCGTTTATTGAAGACAGGCGTGTCGGAGGTGTTCAGATATTTGGGCTCCCCCTTCCCGAGGATGCGTCCTCCGAACGCCAGAACATTGCCGTACTGATCGAGGATGGGAAAAACCGCCCGGTTCCGGAACATGTCGAAAGCGCGCCGCGGTCTGGCCGGGCTGTTTTCCGAAGCCGGAACCGCATCCTTGACCACGGTCAGACCCGCCAGCCGGAGTTCCTCGAGCGTATACCCTTTTTCCTGAAGGAACACGGTCAGGGTGTCCCATCCCTCCGGCGCCGCGCCGAGGCCGAATTTCCGGATCACGCCGTCGCTGAGTCCCCTCTTCCGCAGATACGCGAGGGAAGCGGCTCCGTCGGGCGTGAACAGGGTTTCATGAAAGAAGCGCGCCGCCTCCCGGTTGGCGTTCAGAAGCCGTTCGCGCTGCGTCTTTCTCCGCTCATAGTCTTCGTCCTGAATCATCTGAGGCAGGGGCATATGCGCCCTTTCCGCCAGCTGCTCCACCGCCTCGTTGAAGGTCAGACGCTCCATGTCCATCAGGAAGGAGAAGACGTTGCCCCCGGCCTTGCATCCGAAACAGTAATAGAGCTGGGCCTCCCCGTCCACGGAGAACGAGGCGGTCTTCTCCCCGTGAAAGGGGCAGAG
>ONXY01000207.1 GCA_900321945.1 uncultured Eubacteriales bacterium
CATGCAGTGGATTCCCGGACTCGGGACGGACGTTTACTGCCGGGAGTGGCATGTGGATCCGGATATTCCCATGGGGGAGGACTGCCTTTATCTGAACGTATGGACGCCGGCGAAAAAGGCCGGGGAGAAGCTGCCGGTGCTCGTCTGGTTCTTCGGCGGCGGTCTCCAGTGCGGGTATACCGCGGAGATGGAATTTGACGGGGAGCGGATCGCGCGCCGGGGCATCGTCGTCGTGACGGTGAACTACCGGGTCGGCGTCCTGGGCTTCCTGACCCATCCGGAGCTGACCCGGGAACAGCCCGGGGATCCGGCGAACTTCGGCAATCTGGATCAGCAGGCGGGGCTGCGCTGGGTACGGCGGAATATCGCGGCCTTCGGCGGAGATCCGGAAAGAGTCACGATCGCCGGCCAGTCGGCGGGCGGCGGGAGCGTTCTGTCCCAGATGGCCTGCCCGGACAACCGGGGACTGTTTTCCGGCGCCGCGGTCATGAGCGCCATGATTTTCGACCCCTATCTCCGGCGGGAGGTTGGCCGGCCGGAAACGCTCCGGCAGGCGGAACGGAAGGGAGAGGAATTCTTTGAATTCCTGGGCGTGAAGTCCCTGAAGGAGGCGCGCGCCGTGGACGCGGTGACGCTTCAGCGCCGCTATGAAAAGTATATGGAAAGCCATATCCCCTTCTTCACCGTGCGGGACGACCTTTTCTGCGTCGGGGATCCCATCGCGCTGTACCTGGCGGGGAAATGCGCGGATGTGGTTCTGATGGCGGGAAACACCGGAGCCGAGTTCCTGAACGCCATAGACGCGGAGGACGAGGCGCGGCTGGAAGCGGAGGCCCGGAGGCTGTTCGGGGACGGAGCGGAGGAGTTCCTGGCCGCCCCGGGGAGCCGGGAAAAAGTTCCGGAGCTGGGATACGCGCCGGCAAGCGGTATCGAATGCACTGTAAAGGGCGTCATGACGGAGGCGGCGAAGTCCGGAAGAAAAGGATACTGCTATCTCTTCGATCCGGATATGCCGGGCTGGGACAACCCCGGCACCTTCCACTCCTCGGATCTGTGGTTCTGGTTTGAGACGCTGGCGAAATGCTGGCGGCCGTTTACGGGACGGCATTACGATCTGGCCCGCCAGATGTGCGACTATTTCTGCAACTTTATCCGGACCGGGGATCCGAACGGAAAGGATCTGAACGGGGAGCCGCTCCCCCGCTGGGACGCCTGGTCGGAGGAAACGCCGTGCACCATGCGCTTCCTGCGCGGCGGCGCCAGCCCGGAAACCGCGCCGCTGCCCCCGCTGAAACGCTTCCTGTCCGGCCGGATCATGGACCGGATCCACGCCATGGAAGTCTGAGAAATGAAATTCCGGGGCGCCCGGAACGGGTTCTCCGGCTGTGGAAAACGCCTGCCCTCAGCATGAGGGCAGGCGTTCTGACTGTTTCTCCGGACGGGCGGGGGTTATACGCTGATTCCTTCCGCGGCGGCCGCGGAGGCCACGTAATCGTAGGCCGCGGCGTATTCCTCAAAGGTGGTCATATGCTCCAGCAGTACGGGGGCTCCGGCCGGCAGCCACCGGTCCATGATGCGAAGCACCCGTCCGTAATCCAGGGTGCCCTCTCCCGGGGAACACTCCCGGATCACGGTCGTCAGAAGCATGGGATCCATGCGGGTATCCTTGATATGGGTGCTTTTGATATACGGCGCCAGACTGCTGAAGCATTCCTCGATGAAATCCTCGGGCGCCAGGCTCCGCCGGGGCGAATTGATCATGTTCACGAAATCCATGTGGGCCGCGAACTGCTCCCGGTCCACGTCCCGGATCAGCTGCAGATACACCTCCGGGCTGTCGGGGATCATCCACGGCATGGGTTCCAGGCAGTAGAAGGCGCGCTTCGGATTCACGCTGTCGATGATTTCGCGGACGGAAGCCACGATCTTCCGGTAGGTCTCCTCCGTAAAATTGCTTCTGTCCGCCGCGTCCCAGCCCGCGGAGCCGGCCGTGCCCGCGATGTTGACGCAGCACGGGATACCGGCTTCCTCCGCCAGGGCGAGCTGGCCCATGGCGTAGTCCATCGCTTCGGCCGCGGCGGCCGGATCGGGGTCGAACACGTTTTTCCATACGCCGATTTCAGCGATCATCACGCCGCGGCGCTCGCAGACGGCGCGGTACGCGTCGGTTTCCTCCCGGGGCGTGCGGCAGCTGAACGGCGCGGTAACGGCCTTAAAGCGCGAGGCGGCCAGCAGTTTTTCCCACTCCCCGGGGCCGCTGTATTTTCCGGCGACGGTTCCTCCAAGCAGCATTTCGGCAATCCTCCCTCATTCTGTTATTCAGGGTACGCTTTCCTTTTCCCCGCCTTCAGCGGAGCCGCGAAAGCGGACCGGGTTTTACCTTCCGGCGGAAGCCGGGGAAAGGGGTTCGTGCCGCACCGAACGGCCGGAGACCGCGTCGAAATGATACGCGGCGATCCCGAGATCGACCTTCGTGAAGGCGCCGAATCCCTTTACCCGGATGTATGCCTCCCCGTCCCGGAGGCTGAAGGCGAACTTCTGCTGATTGACGGCGGTCGGCGCTTTCAGCGCCGCTTCCACCCCGCGCCTGAACCACTCCGGGCAGGGACCGGATTCCGTTACGTCCGCGAACGCTTTGCTCTTCCGGGCGCGCCCCTGCGTTTCCCCGTATCCGAGGGCGATCACCATGCACAGGGCTTCGCCGCCGGGAATCAGTTTCCGGACCTTCCGTTTGCTGAACGTCAGCGCGGCCCAGCAGGTGTTCAGCCCGAGGGCCTGAGCGTACAGAACGGCTTTCTCTCCCCAGTAGCCGCAGCGGAAATCGAAATCCGGACCTTTCTTTCCGGCCAGAACGATATAGTTCCGGACGTTCCGGAAGCTGCCGTAATGCGCCAGCCTGGAATCGAAACCGGCCGGATCGTCGTACCGGATGAAGAAA
Source organism: uncultured Eubacteriales bacterium (assembly GCA_900321945.1). The sequence continues at coordinate 2,939 of ONXY01000207.1, forward strand.
TGAAGGCCGGACTCCCGGTTGCACTTTTCCGTGAATTCGTTCAGCCGGAGGCGGGTTTCCTCCGCGACGGGACCGGTCCGGTAGGCTCTGACGGAGTGCCGGGCGTCGATGGCTTCGGGGACGGTCATTTCTTCTCCCTCCCTGTTCCGTAATTTTTCAGGTCCTCGCTGAGCTTCGCGGGAATTCCGCGCGGGCCGCGCACCGCGAAAATCCTGTATTCGGCGTTCAGCCTCTCAAAAGTGAACGCGCCGGCCGGGTAGCGTTTCAGCAGCCGGATCTTCATCAGCCGGCTGATTTTCAGCCCCTCCCGTTCAAAGCTGTAAGGGATGTCCGTGCAGGTTACGACGCAGCGGTACAGAATGGCGGAATAAGGCTGACCGACGTAAAGGTAGACAATGTCGCCCTTCCTGATCCCCTTTCCCTGCTTCCAGCGGATTTCCGTTTCCCGCGCGAAAGCCGTGACGATATCGTAGTACTTCGGGTTTGAGGGAATCACCCAGTCTTTCGGGGGCCTGATCTCCAGCATTGTTTTCGCGGAGGCGGTCGCGGCGTAGCTTCCGTCGATCAGATCCTCGATCTGACGCATCGGCACCGTTCCGTCCAGCAGGACGGACAGCCAGCCCCCGCGCCCGGAGGAACGGGCAGGAAGGAATCCTTCCTGACGCTTCAGCAGATCGAGAAGGAGCGGATCCGCGACCTTTACGGAAAGAACGTCGGCCCGGCCGTCTCCGGGCCGCGGTCCGGTTTCCATGACCGTCCCGTAGCTCTTTCTGTTGTCCGGATGCCGGAAGACGGCGTAATCCGGCCGGAGCATCCGGGGACGCTCGATTTCACAACCGTATTTTTCTCTGACGTAGCGGAACACCTCTTCCCGCAGAGAGTCCATGGAAAGCCCTCCTTTCCGGAGCCGCGGCGCTTCCGGAACAGTATACCAGAATCCGGACGGCAAAAAAAGACGCGGAACGGACGGGGTTTTCCGGATCACGGAAGGAATGCGCCCGGTCCGCCCGGAATATAATCCGGTGCGGAGCCGGCGGAGGCCGGAGGACGCCGCGTGAAAAAACATCCGGGGGAAAGGGGTCTGATTTCATGAAAAAACGGGGAGGATACGGCGGATTCCGGAGAAGCGGCGCGGCGGGCCGGCTGGCGGCGCTGATTCTGACGCTCTGCGTTCTGTGGACGGGAGCGGCCGCAGCGGAGAACCGGTACGCGGGAATGACCGCGGAGGAGATCACGGCCTGCCTGACGCTGGAGCAGAAGGCGTCCCAGATGGTTCAGCCCGCGTGCTACAACGTGGACGCGAACGCGATGAGGCGGAACTGCTACGGCAGCATCCTTTCCCAGGCGGAGCATCTGGATGCCGCGGGCTGGCGGGAATACACCGCCTGGTTCCAGCGGGCCGCCCTGGAGTCGGACGCGGGGATCCCGTATCTGTACGGCCAGGACGACGTGCACGGCGTAAACTACTGCCTGGGGGCGGTGATCTTCCCCCACAATATCGGCCTGGGCGCGGCCGGCGACGAGGATCTGATGTACCGGATCGGAAGGATCACGGCGGACGAGGCGAAGCTGTGCCACATGCTGTGGAACTTCGCGCCGTGCGTGGCGCAGTCCGCGGATCCGAGATGGGGAAGAACCTACGAGTCCTACGGATCGGATCCGGAGGCCATAAAAAGGCTCGGAACGGCCTACAGCCGGGGCCTGCTGGACGGGGGCCTGGCGGCCTGCCCGAAGCATTTTTTCGGGGACGGGAACACGGTCTTCGGAACCGGGGAAAGCTCGGACGTGCCGAGGCTGATCGACAGAGGGGACGCCCGCCTGTCCGAAGAGGAGGCCGCGGAGCTGCTTGATGTGTACAGAGAGCTGGTCGACGCCGGCGTTCAGACGGTGATGGTCAGCTTTTCCTCCCTGAACGGCGTGAAGATGCACGAAAACAAACAGTACATCGACGTGCTGAAGAACGGGATGGGATTCGGCGGCTTTGTCGTCAGCGACTGGAACGCCGTGCAGCAGACCTCCCCGAACGGATATTACAGCCAGGTCGTTACGGCCGTGAATGCCGGAATCGACATGCTCATGGAGGTGGACACCTTTGAGCTGGCGCGGGATCAGATCGTGAAGGGCGTGAAAAACGGGGACATCTCCGAAGAAAGAGTGGACGACGCGGTACGGCGCATCATCCAGGTGAAGCTGGATCTGGGGCTGTTCGACGATCCGATGTGCGAAGCGCTGGAGACGGAGCAGACGGAGACGGGATCGGAAGCGTACCGGGCCGTGGCGGAGGAAGCGGTGGAAAAGAGCCTTGTGCTGCTGAAGAACGAGAACGGCGTTCTTCCGCTGAAGCGCGGGACCGCCGTCTGGATCACGGGCCCCGCGGCGGATCACGATCAGGCGCAGTGCGGCGGCTGGACCGTCGGCTGGAACGAGAGCCCGGAACGGGAGATTCCCGGCGTGACGTCCATTCTGGAAGGGTTTGAGCAGACGGCGGAGGAGTACGGCATCCGGGTGATCACAAAGGAATCGGAGGCGGACCAGGCGGACGTGGTTCTCCTGGTCGTCGGCGAAAAGGCGTACGCCGAATGGAACGGCGATACGGACAATCCGGATCTGTGCGGGCCGCTGGGCCTGGCAGGAAACAAAAGCGCCATTGAGAAGGCGGAGCGCTCCGGCAAGCCGGTCGCCGCGTGCATCGTGGCCGGAAGGCAGGTGCTGATCGGCGATTACATCGACGGGTGGGACGGCGCGGTTATGTGCTATCTTCCCGGATCCGAAGGCCGGGGCGTGGCGAACGTGCTGTGCGGCGCGAAGCCCTTCACCGGCCGGCTGCCGAGCCCCTGGTACGGTTCCGTGGAGCAGATCGGCACGGAGGAATCCTGGCTTCCGAAGGGGTACGGGCTGACGGCCGAATAATAAAGGGGATCCGCTTTTCGCGGATCCCCTTTTTACGTCTCGATGGAATGAATGCTGCGCACCTGTCCCTCCGGATCAGCGACGATCCGCAGGCCGCGGCTGAAGGACCGCGGCGGTTTGCCGTCCACGCGGATTTCCGCCCGGCCGCCGGCGGCGCGGATGAGGTACCGGTGCCCGCGGAAGGCGGCTTCGTATTCATAATCCGCTCCGGTTCCGAGACTGAACCAGACCTCCCCGAGATGAGGATGGATGCCGAAGATATGGGCGGCGTATTCCAGCGCCGCCAGCATGGTGGGGCCGTAGGCGTCCTGTACCGGCTCCCCGCTCCCTTCGGAAACCGGCTGATGGGTTTCCGCGTGAACCAGGGAGGGCTTTCCGGTGAAAGGGTCGTACTGCTGGGTGAAGCGGAAGCCGCCGTCCGCGACGGTCCGGAACAGGATTTTTCCGAGCGCCGTCACCAGCGGGAAAAAGCCGTAGTTTTCCAGGGCGTGAACGGCCCGCTGCCAGGTCAGTCCCTCCGGCTGGCCGCTCCAGTTGTTTTCCGGCGCGTTGCGGAAAGCCGGATCGTTCACCGCCACGCTGGGCAGGGGGAAGGGCGTCCGGAACTCCCGCGGATTGAGCAGATGCTCCTTCACGAAGCGGTCCGCCATCCGCCGCGAAACGGATTTCCAGTACATGCAGCGCAGCGTGTTGTGGCAGAGAATGGGGATGGGCTTTCCGTACCGGTCCCGGTCGAAGCAGGCGCCGCGGGCTTCGTCCCAGAGGCCCCGCTTCAGATTTCCGGAAACCTGCTCCGCCATGCGGGCCCATTTTTCGGCCTGCCCGTCCCCGCGGATGCGGGAAACCGCCGCCAGCGTGTCCCGGCAGGCATAGCTCCAGCTGGTCACGTCCATGGAGGCCATGGGCACGGTCCGGGAGTTTTCCGGCGGCGCGTCCTCCGTCCACCGGCAGGGGGCGTCCCCGTAGCGGACGGCCAGATCCTCGCCTGTATCGTACACACAGAACGATTCAAGCAGTCCGTCCCCGTCCGTGTCCCGGGTGCGCCACAGGCACTCGTCAAAGCGGCGCAGGCAGTCCGCCAGCGCGTCCAGCCAGGCGGGATCCTCCCCCAAGAGATAATAAAGATTCAGCGCGTGCCAGGGAAAGCAGAAACCCTGGTACTTGTCGTACTGCGGCTCCACGCGCCCGTTCACGCACTGAATCGAGCCGGGAAGCCGCCCGTCCGCCCGCTGATGACGCATGAACAGCGCGCTGTTGTTCACCGCGGCGGTCAGATCGCGCAGGGCGTACATTTCGCCGCCCATGGGCTGGGTTTCCAGCCAGATCTTGTCGTATCCCCCGCCTTCCACCAGCACCCGGTCCCCGCCGAAGTCCCGCAGGTTCAGGCGGCATTTCCGCTCCGCCTCGTCGTAAACCCGCTGAAGAACCGGATCCTCCGTACGGAAGGAAACGTATGTTTCGGGCGGCATGAAATCCTCCTCCTGTCCGGTGCTTTTTTCAGCGGGCGGGGAATATACTTTCCGGTTTACGGCAGGCGGCGCCTTCCGATACACTCAGAAGGCGCCGCGGTCCCGGTCTGTTTTCAGCTCATCATTTTCAGCAGGCGTCTGCCCGTCAGGGCGGCGAGCAGTATGCAGATCAGCGTGTCCGGAATCAGATAGGTTCCGTTATATACCAGACTGGCCCAGGGAGCCGTGTCCCAGAACATAATGCCCGCGAGGGTCGCGCTCAGCGCGCGGCACAGCGCGGCGATGATCATGGCCGCGTACAGGCCCCAGGTTTTCGGCAGACGCCGGGAAAGACCCGCCAGTCCGAGCGCGGCGAAAGCCAGCAGGTAATCCAGGGAAAACTGCCAGAAATTCGCGAACCAGCCGCCCTGGAAATACTGCAGCACGCCGTAGGTCAGACCGACAAGCAGCCCCGGGCCCACGCCGTAGGCCGCGGAAAAGAGCATGATCGGCAGCATGCTTCCCGGAGTTACGGAACCGCCCTGCGGCATCCGGAAAAGCCGGAAGCAGCTGAGCACGAAACTCAGGGCGATGCACAGCGCCCCGTAGGCGAGGGCTTTTGTGCTCCAGCGTTTTGAGCTTTTGCCGATGGCCAGCAGCGCCGCGCCAAGGGCTATAATGACCAGTACGGCGATCCATACTGTTCCGGGGGTTTCGGTAAACTTCCCCACCAGTTCCTGTCCCCAGGAAGGAGTGGTTTCCGCGGCTTCGGAAGCCGCGTCCGCCGCTTCCTCAGCAAGAGCTCCCGGCAACAAAAGATTCCACATAAAAACCTCCTTCAGCGCAAAACAAAACCCGCGATTGCTCGCGGGAAACGCATCGGACGGAAGGTTTCAGCCTTCGGCAGCGATTCGCTTCCCTACGGTAGGATGACCTACACAGGTTCCAAGGGTCGGACTTTTGCCCTCTCAGCCGCCTTTGCGACTCCCCCAGCGCTTTTCGGGCGGTATTATAGCACCGCCGCCCGCGGTTTGCAAGCCCTCTGTCCGATCCTCACGCCCCGCCCGCGGAAGGCAGAAGGGGGCGCAGATATTCGCCGGTGAAGGATCCTTCCGCGCGGGCCACCTGCTCCGGCGTGCCGCAGGCGACCAGGGCGCCGCCGCCGTCCCCGCCCTCGGGGCCCAGATCGACGATCCAGTCCGCCACCTTGATGACGTCCAGGTTGTGCTCAATGACCAGGACGGAGTTGCCGGCGTCGGTCAGCCGCTGAAGCACGGAGATCAGCCGGTCCACGTCCGCCATGTGCAGGCCGGTGGTGGGCTCGTCCAGCAGGTAGATGGTCCGGCCGGTGGCCTTCCGGCTCAGCTCCGTGGCCAGCTTGACCCGCTGCGCCTCGCCGCCGGACAGGGTGGTGGAACTCTGGCCCAGCTTCATGTATCCGAGGCCCACGTCCTCCAGCGTCTCCAGTTTCCGGCGGATCTGGGGATGGTTTTCAAAAAACCGCAGTGCCTCTTCCACTGTCATGTCCAGGACTTCGCTGATGTTCTTCCCCTGCCAGGTGACTTCCAGCGTCTCCCGGTTATAGC
>ONXY01000350.1 GCA_900321945.1 uncultured Eubacteriales bacterium
CCCTGGAAGGCCATCACCATACCGGGGGTGAACTGCCCCCGGATCACCAGCAGCACGCCGATCCCCAGCACCGCGATGTTCGCGATCTGCGTGACCGTGTAGGGCAGGCTGCCGACGATCAGGTTCAGCCGGTCGTAGTTGACGCTCTGTGTGTTGACGCTGGCCTGGTATCCGGCCCACCGGCCGAAGAACCCGTTCTCCGCGCCGCTCGATTTGATCGTCTCGATCATGTTGATGCCGCTCATCGTGGCGGAGGAGAGCTTCGCCGCGTCCCGCTGCTGCACCCGGGTGATGTTCACCCGCTTCGCCGTGATGACCGTGCTCAGCACCGCGTTGAGCGCGATGGCCCCCACGCCGATCAGCGCCAGCACCGCGTTGTACCGGATCATGACCACCAGGTAGAACACCATCGACGCGCACTGGATGGCCAGCGGCGCGAAGATCTGGATCAGCGTGTTCGCGATGGACGCGTTGGTGCTCTGCCGGTCGGCGATGTCCGCCGCCATCCGCTGGCTGAAGAACTGCATCGGCAGCCGCAGCACCTTCCACAGGTAGCTGCTGCTCCCGTAGCTCGCCATCTTGCCCTGGATCTTCAGGGAATACACCGCCGATATCCAGCTGACGACCACCGTCACCAGCGTGAACAGCAGGAACAGCAGGATGAACGGCGTCAGCCATTCCACGTTCGTCCCGCTCAGCAGCCGGTCCAGGAACGTCCTGGAGAACGCCGGCTGGATGACCCCCAGCAGGCTTGAGATCGTCGCGGTCAGGATCACGAACGCCACCGCCGTCCCGCTCCCGCGCAGCCGCTCCTTCGCGTAGGAAAGCACGCTCTTCGGCTTTCCCGCGGGCTTGAAGTCCTCCCCGGGCTCGAAGAAGAGGCACACGCCCGTGAACTCCCGGTCGAATTCCTCCCATTCCACGGTCACCCGGCCCCGCGCCGGGTCGTTCAGCACCGCTTTCTTCCCCTTGAAGCCGCACAGCACGACGAAGTGGTTGAATCCCCAGTGGATGATGCAGGGGAAGGGCCCCTCGTCCGCCAGGTCCTCCGGCTCCACCCGCCAGGCGTTCGCCTTCATCCCGTAGTTCCGCGCGGCCACCATGATGTTCTTCGCGCTCGCGCCGTCCATGCTGACGCCGCAGTCCACCCGCGCCTGTTCCAGCGGGATCCAGTTTTTATAGTAGTGCATGATCATGGTCAGCGAGGCCGCGCCGCACTCCAGCGCTTCCATCTGCATGACCACCGGTACCTTCGTCACGCCCTTTTTCACCGGCGAGGGCACCGCCTTGCTCCTGATGCCGAACACGTCCCCACCTCCTTACTGCAGCAGCAGGGAAATCGGGTGCAGGTCTTCGGTCACGGCGACGCCGCTGTAGATCCCGTCCCCCAGGTCCGTGTCCACCGGCACCAGGATCACCGGATCCCCCGCGTTCAGCCCCCCGGCCTTCTTCAGCCGGATGCTCGCGTCCTCCGGAACGATGATGACCTTGTGTTCGGCGTCCGTGTCCAGCGGGTACTCTGTCCCCTCCAGCGTCACGGTTCCCTGCTTCATGATCCCCTTCGCGGAGGAATAGGGAACATAGCAGAAGGCCTCTCCGTTCTCCACCGCCACGGCCACCGTTGCCGTCGTCCGGATATGCCCGAACACGCCCCACAGGATCGCCCCCACCAGCAGCACGATCACCGCCGCCAGCACCAGCCACACCCCGGGCGACGTCACCTTCAGGTAGTCGTTCAGGCTCTCCGGGCTTTCCACCGCCTCCAGGCTCTTCTCCCGAAACAGTTTCACCTTTCCCTGCTCACTCATGCCGACAGCTCCTCCCGATGTATGATCAACGCTCACGTGTCGTTCTGATCGAAGTGAAGAATCTTACAGATCAGTATACCATACAGTATTGCGCCTTGTGAATCGCGAATTTCGTCCCTTTGTCACGCATAAAGTATTGCATAATGCTATACATTATGGTATGATCGTTCCGGGAGGTGGCAGTATGGCTGCACGCAGCGCGAATGTTATGGTCAGGGTCGAACCTGATGTGAAGGCACAGGCGGAAAAAGTAATGGAAAAACTGGGGCTGAGCGCATCCACGGCGATTAATCTGTTCTACAGGCAGATGATTGCGGAGCAGGCGCTGCCTTTTAAACCCAGTACCCGCGCTCATTACAAAGCATTGAATGAAATGAGCAAAGAAGAATTCGATGAACGGATGGCTATCGGATATGCCCAGGCTATCAATGGTGAAGTCCGTCTGGCGGATGAGGTCTTTGATGAACTGGATAGAATCAACGCCGAAAACAAAATCGTTTC
>ONXY01000318.1 GCA_900321945.1 uncultured Eubacteriales bacterium
CCGTCCGTTCTCGTCACGAACTTCCATGTGATCGAGGACGGGGCCTACGTCGTCGCGGTCAGCGACGATCAGGAGCAGTTCCTGATCTCGCGGAAATGCTGCGCGGATAAAAAGCGGGACATTGCGATCCTGAAATTCGATCAGCCCGGACGGGCGGCTCCGCTGAAACTGGATACGGACGGAAACCTGAAACGCTCCCAGAAGGTGGTCGCGATCGGCAGCCCCGCGGGCCTCCGGAACACAATTTCCATCGGAAACATCAGCGCCTTCTACACGCAGGAGGGGAAAAACTGGATCCAGTTCACGGCTCCGATTTCCTCCGGCAGCAGCGGAGGAGCGCTCTTCAACAACGAAGGCGAGGTCATCGGCGTCACGACGGCCACCTACGCTTCGGCCCAGAATATCAACATGGCCGTCCGGATCAGCGAGGTCATCGACCTTTACAGCCAATGGGACGGGCGGACCACGTCCGCCCTGGGAACTTCGTGGCAGACCGTCCGGCCGGCGGTTCCGGCTTCATCCGCGGGCGGATCATCCGGAACCGTCGTCTGGGTAACCGCCTCCGGAACGAAATACCACAGCAGCCCCTACTGTTCCAAAATGCGGTCTCCCGTTGAGATCGACCTGATGGAAGCCATTCAGAGGGGATATCAGCCCTGCGGGAAATGCTTCAAGTAGTTATAAAATGCAGGAGGAATCACAGATGACCGCGCAGACGCCCCCGATGGGATGGAACAGCTGGGACTGTTACGGCGCCGCCGTGACGGAGGAACAGGTTCTGGGAAACGCCCGGTACATGGCGGAACATCTGAAGCCTTACGGCTGGGAATATGTGGTCGTGGATATACAGTGGGCCTCCCCCACGGCCGACGGTCATGAATACCGGCCGTTCTCCCCCCTGAACATGGACGGATTCGGCCGGCTTCTTCCGGCGGAGAACCGGTTCCCCTCCTCGAAGAACGGAAAAGGGTTCGGTCCGCTGGCGGAGGAGATTCACCGGCTGGGCCTGAAGTTCGGTATTCATATCATGCGCGGCCTGCCCCGTGAGGCGGCCCACCGGCATCTTCCGGTCGAAGGCAGCGCTTTCGGGTGCCACGAAGCCGCCGACCCTTCTTCCGTCTGCGCCTGGAACCCGGACATGTACGGCCTGAGGTGCGATATCCCCGCCGCGCGGGATTATTATGACAGTGTCTTCCGGCTGTACGCCTCCTGGGGCGTGGACTTCGTGAAGTGCGACGACATCGCGCGGGAGTACCCCCGGTGCCGGAGGGAAATCGAGCTGATTTCACAGGCCTGCCGGGGCTGCGGGCGGGAAATGGTGCTGAGCCTGAGTCCCGGGCCAGCGCCGGCGGAGCAGGCGGAGCATCTGAAAACCTGGGCGAACATGTGGCGGATCACCGACGATTTCTGGGACGACTGGAAACTGCTGAAGGACATGTTCGGGCGGGCGGAAAAGTGGTGTATCCACGCTGGGCCCGGCCGGTGGCCGGACGCGGACATGCTTCCCGTCGGCGCCGTGCGCCAGTGCGAGGATCCGGACAGCCGGACGCGGTTCACCCGCGCCGAGCAGCGGACCATGATGACCCTGTGGTGCATGATGCGTTCCCCTCTGATGATGGGCGGCGAGATGACGAAGAACGACGATTTCACGCTGTCCCTCCTGACGAACGCGGACGTGCTGGCCATTGAAAAGGAAAGCTGGTCCGCCCATCCCCTGCGCACGACGGACGGGGAAAGCGTATGGCTCGCTCCCAGGAAGGACGGAAACGGGTTTTATCTCGCCCTGTTCAACCTGAGTGAGGAACGGCGGACGGTGGGCGTCTCCGCGGAGGAAGCGGAACAGACCGCGCCGTTTTCCGCCCGGGAGCTCTGGAGCGGCGGCCGGACGGAGAAAGCGGACGGAATTTCCGCGGAGCTCGGCCCTCACGACGCGGCCGTGTTTCTTGTCTCTCCCCGGACGAGGGGCTGAGCGCTCTTTTCCTGTGCCTGCCGTCCCCGGATCGGACGGAGGAACCCGGAAAGGCGGGCTCGGAACGCCGCGTAAAAAGGCAGCTGAACAGAAACAGCTGCCTTTTTTGCTTCCTGCCGCCGCTTCGTGCGGAGAAACGCCGGACTTCAGCGGCCGGCTCCCCGCGGGGATGCGCGGAGCCGCGGATTCGTCCGGGCGTTACATACAGGCCAGGACCTCCTCCTCGTTCGGCACGCTGGAGATTCCGCCGTGCTTTCGTGTGGAGAGGCTGGCGGCCGTGCAGGCAAAGCGGACGATCTCCGTGAGTTCCGCTTCCGTCAGATCCGCCGGAGCCTTTCCTGTCCGGAGGAAGCGGCTCATCGCGCTGCCGCCGAAGATATCTCCGGCGCCTGTGGTATCCACGACCTGAATCCCCGAGGGACTGCCCACGGTCGTATGAACGGAACGGGTGGCGGCGTGGCAGCCCTTCGGCCCCAGGGTGGCGTAAACCAGGGAGACGCCGTATTCATTCAGCAGTTTCTCAGCGCCCTGCTCCGGAGAGAGTCCCCACAGCCATTCGATTTCCTCATCGCTGATCTTGACGATGTCCGCCTGCCGCAGGCTCCACTCAATGGCCGTCTTCGCGTCCTCCTCCCGCTTCCAGAGGGGTTTGCGCAGGTTGGGATCCAGGCTGACAAGCAGGCCTTTTTCCTTCGCCAGCGCGACGGCCTTCCGGGTTGCGGAGGCGGCGGGTTCGTCGGTCAGGGAGAGGGTGCCGAAATGAAAAACTTTCGCGTCCGCGATCAGATCCCCGTCGACTTCTTCCGGCTTCAGGCACGTGTCGGCCCCGGGTTTCCGGGCGAAGCTGAAGTCCCGGTTGCCGTGTTCGTCCAGAGATACGAAAGCCATGGTGGTGAACACGTCCGGATCGGTCAGAACCCCGCCGGTGCCGATACCGGCATCCTTCAGGGTCTTCACCAGCAGG
>ONXY01000353.1 GCA_900321945.1 uncultured Eubacteriales bacterium
AATTCCGCGTATACCTCCGCTGGATCAAGAGCTTCTATGGCAAGGGAATCGAAGGCCTCGTCTGCAATGGCCACACTGGTGAGATCACCGGCCTGAGCCGTGCCGAGCGCAAGAGAGTCACCGAGATCTGCGCTGAAGAGTGCGGCGATGTGATGACCATCATCTCCGGTGTCAACTGCGAGAACACCATCGAGTCCATCGAGATGGCAAAAGAGGCGAAGGAAGCCGGCGCTGACGGCATCCTGCTCATGCCTCCTCACATGTGGCTTCGCTTCGGCATGCATCCCGATGCTCCGTTCGAGTACATCAAGGACGTAGCCGAAGGTGCTGACATCGACATCATCATCCACCTCTATCCTGCTACCTCCAAGGCATTCTACCCGGTTGAGACCCTCATCAAGATGTGCAAAGAGATCGAGCATGTCAAGTGCATCAAGGTCGGTACCCGTGTAACTGCCATTTACGAGCATGATGTTCGCCTGCTTCGTCAGGAGTGCCCGGACATCTCCCTCATCACCTGCCATGACGAAACCCTGTGCGTAACCTGGTTCCCCGGCATGGACGGTGCTCTGATCGGCTTTGCCGGCTGCGTGCCCGAGCTCATCTGCGGTGCATGGGAAGTCTTCCGCAATCCCGATAAGCACACCCTGAAAGAAGCTCAGGATTGGTCTAACCGCATCTATCACATCTCCCAGGCCATTTACGGCGGCGGCCAGCCCTCCGGCGAGGCTCATGCACGCCTGAAAGAAGCCCTGGTACAGCGCAAGATCTTCAAGAGCGGCCTCATGCGTCGTCCGGTTCTGCCTCTGAATCAGGAAGAGAAGGATTGGATTGCTCTCGGCCTCGAGCGCAGCCAGCTGCCTGAAGTCGACATGGAGCAGTTCAAAAAGTAAAAACCCTACCGCATCCTTTCAGATAGGCTGCGACTTATGAACAACAGTTGCCCGGCCATATATAGGTTGGGCGGCTGTTGCATTAAAATCAAAACGATTTTTTCAATACGGAAACGTAACTGACAACTATTCAATTCAGGAGGAAAAAAACATGAAGAAACTGCTCGCCCTTGCTCTCGTGATGGTCATGCTCGTCTCTTTCGGAGCCTCTGCCTTCGCAGCTATCCCCAAGTTCATGACGGTCGGCACCGGTTCTACCGGCGGCGCCTACTACCCCATCGGCGTGGCGATCGCTGAAGTTCTGACCAGCAAGCTCGGCACCCAGGCCACCGCTGAAGTTACCGGCGGTTCTTTGGACAACCTGCGCCTCATCAACGACGGCGACTGCGACCTCGGCATTGCGCAGGGCAACAACATGATGGACGCCTTTAACGGCACCGGCGACTATGTGGACAACGCCTATGAGAACATCAACGCCATGTTCGGCGGCCTCTCCAAGGGCTTCTTCCAGGTTGTTGTGCTCGACAACTCCCCGATTCAGACAATGGCCGACCTGAAGGGCAAGAAGGTCTGCATGGGTCCTGCCGGCAACGCCGCCATCATCCTTGCCGATATCGTGTGGGGCAAGTACGGCTTCTCCACCAACGACATCAAGACCACCTATGTCGCCTATGACGACGGCATCTCCCAGCTCGAGGACGGCAACGTCGACGCTGTTTATATTCAGACCGCTATCCCCGCTTCTGCAATTCAGCAGCTCGCCGCAGGTGGCAAGGGCTACCGCCTGCTCAGCGTGGATGAGGCTATCGCGAATGAACTCTGCGAAGAATACGGCTACTTCGGCTATGGCACGATCGCCAGCACCGTTTATGACAACATGAAGGAAGACGTGAACACCATGTATGTTTCCAACATGGTCGCTGTCCGTGCCGATCTGGACGAGGATCTCGTTTATGAGATGACCAAGGCAATTTTCGAGAATCTTGACATCATCAAGTCCTCCCACAAGGCAGCCAGCGGTCTGTCTCTCGAGAATGCGGTCCGCGTTTCCATCCCCATGCACCCCGGTGCTGAGCGCTACTTCAAGGAAGTCGGCGCAATGTAATCCTGTGACAGGAGTACTCTAAGTCATGGAGAACACAGAAAACACTCTTGCTCAGGATATGACGCTGGACGATAAGGTCCGGAACTGGCTCTGCAGAATTATCTTCATCGCGACGTCATGCCTCTATCTCTACACTGCCGGATTCGGCAGCCTGGATGAGATGGTGCAGCGCTGTCTTCTGGTTTTGGTTGCAGGCTTTGCGGTGTTCCTCACTAAGCCCTTTACCATCAAAGGCAAGAGAAACACGGCGACACGTATTCTCGACTGGCTCTTTGCCATTGCGATCATTGTGGCATGCGTTTATATCATGTCTGTATGGCCGGCAAGGTCCGTTTCCACCAAGGCAAAGCCGCCGCTCGACAGCATTATGGGTACAATCATGATCGTGGTGCTGCTGGTCGCAACCTACAAGACCACAGGCTGGCCGCTGGTCATTACCTGTGTGGTGTTCCTGGTATATGCGCTGCTCGGCCCTTATATGCCCGGCTTCCTCGCTCACAGAGGTTATACCTGGAAGCGCGTGGCGGAGACCATGTATGTCTCCACCCAGGCCATCTTTGGCGTTCCTGCCGGCATCGCAGCGACCTATATTGTCTGCTTTGTCATCTTCGGAAGTTTCCTGGAGACCTTTGGCGCAGGCCAGTGGTTTGTTGACATCGCCTTTGCAGGTGCCGGCCGCTTCCGCGGCGGCCCCGCCAAAACCGCGATTCTTTCCTCCGCCCTGATGGGCATGATCTCCGGTTCCCCGGCTGCCAATGTTGTTACCACCGGTACTTTCACGATTCCGCTGATGAAGCGCATGGGCTTTAAGCCGCATGTCGCCGGTGCGGTGGAGGCAGTCGCCTCGACAGGCGGCATGTTTACCCCGCCGATTATGGGCGCGGCAGCCTTTATGATGGCGGAATTCCTGAATGTCAAGTATTCCACCGTCGCTGCAGCTGCCATCCTGCCGGCAGTTCTCTACTACATCTCCGCCCTTCTGGTGGTAGACAGCATCTCAGTCAAGGAACATCTTCTCGGTCTTCCAAGGAACGAGCTGCCTTCCGTGAAGTCGGTGATGAAAGAACGCGGACTGATGGGTTTGCCCATCCTGATGATCATCGTCGTCATTCTGATGGGCTGGAGCCCGATGAAGGCCGCCTTCTGGGCTACCCTTCTGACTCTGGCGCTGTCTTTTGTCTCACCGGCTACCCGTCCCACCGTGAGCAAGATCTTTGAGGCTCTGGAGAGCGGTACAAAGAGCGTCGCCAGCATCGCCATCTCCTGCGCATCCGCCGGTATCATCGTCGGTATCCTGCAGCTTACCGGTCTTGCAACCCGCATGAGCGTACAGCTGGTGAACCTCGCCAACGGCAACATCTACATTGCGGCGCTGCTGACGGCAATCATCACCATCATTTTAGGCTGCGGCATGCCGCCTACGCCCACCTACGTCATCCTGGCGACCTGCTTGGTTCGCCCTCTGACCGAGATGGGAGCGTCCCCGCTGTCCGCCCATATGTTCATCTTCATGTTCGCCTGCGTTGGTGCACTGACCCCGCCGGTTGCCATCACGGCCTATACCGCGGCTGCGATCGCAAAGTCCAATCCGAACCAGACCGGTTTCACGTCTTTCCGCATGGGTATCGTGGCCTATATCATCCCCTTCATCTTCCTGCTGAATCCGGCGATCCTACTGGAAGGCGCAGCATTGGAAGTGGTGATTGCGGCAGTCACCGCCATTGTTGGCGTGTTCTGCCTGACTGGTGCCATTGAAGGCTACATGTTCAAGTACTGGAGCACAGTCAGCCGCATCATGCTCGCCGTCGGCGCGCTTATGATGATGATCCCCGGCACGATGACTGACCTGATCGGCATCGGCCTCGCGGTGCTCGGCTTTATCCTTGACAAGCTGATCTTCAAACCTCAGCCGAAGGAACCGACCGCAACATAAAAAACCAAGAAGATATTCCTCCCGTCAGAAGACTTCTCTGCGGGAGGAATGTTTTTTGTCTGCTGTCGTATACATCTCCTGTGGATTAAAAGGAATGCCT
>ONXY01000388.1 GCA_900321945.1 uncultured Eubacteriales bacterium
ACAGGCGGTCCCGGAACCGGCCTGCCGGGGAATCCGGACGGAGGAGCGGCGGCCGCTCCGGACAGCGGCGAGACGCTGCTGTCGGAGGACGATCCCTTCCTGGATAGCGACCTCCCCCTGGCCTCCCTGGCGGACGACGATCCCGGCGCGCCGGCGGAATGATTCTTCCACAGCCGGAGTATTTTCCACAGGTTTTCCACAGATTTGCGCAGGTTTTGCGCATAAAAAGCCGATCCGTGAAAGCGTTGAAATTCCTTGCTTTCACGGATCGGCTTTTCTTAAGCGCTGAGAATACAAGGCCTGGCAGGCTGTGGAAAACTTGTTTGCTTTTCTGGTCACAAATCCGACCGCGCCAGGGCCGGATTCCGCCGTTTCAGCCTGGTCCCGCAAGCGCGTAAAGCTTCCTCCGGAACCGGGGGATTTTTCCCCCGGGCCGGCCCTCAGACCGGGATCGCTTTATCCACAGACAGTGAATAAAGCCACCGCTCCCTGACCGGTTTCCCGGTCAGCTCCCGCAGCGCCAGGGCGTACCACTCCAGCTGGGGACGGTATTCCTCCGTGAAGGCCTGTTCGTCCGTGATCCGGTCCGTCTTGTAATCCAGCAGGATCCATCCGTCCCCTTCCCGGAAGGCGCAGTCGATTATTCCCTGCACGATCATCCCGCGCTCCCGCAGGCAAAGGTTGAAATCCCATTCCCGGCGGACCTCCGGGCTTCTGAGCATCCGCTGCCCGATCTCCGAGGAAAAGAACCTCGCGACAGCCTCCGGCCGGATCCAGGAGGCTTCTTCCTCCGTGAACACCTGCTCCGCGGCCAGCCGGTCCCGGAGCCGGCCCAGCGTTTCCGGATCCGCGCCGCCGGCCCGGCGGATTTCGTCCAGGTCCACCAGGGAGAGGAACCGGTGCGTCACCGTGCCCCTCGCCGCGCCTTCCGCCTCCTTCACGGGAGCCAGGAAAGCCGGCCGGCTTTCCGCCCGGTACCGCCGCATGGCGCGCTCCACATAATCCGGCGTCCGCTTTTCCTCCGGCGTCTGTTCGTCCTCCAGGAAGATCCGGCTGCGCGCGTTCCGGACGACGGTCGTAACGGAGTACTTTTTCAGGCTGTTTTCCAGGACTCCCGGGGTTTTTCCGTCCGAATCCGTCATCCACAGTTCATCCACAGCCGGAGCGGAAAGCAAGGAATCAACCCATGACCGCAGGTTGTGGATATCTTTCCCGTTTTCCACATTTTTCTGTTGAATATGCTCGAAAACCGTTATTTTCCAAGGGATTGAGCCCTGTGTAAAGGTTGTGGATTTCTTTTCGTGATCCAGCAGCGCGGGCATTACCAGATCCAGGTAATCCGACGCGGCCAGCGTCCGGTGGTCCCCCGGGGGCATATGCCAGAGGCTGCTGTCCGTTTCCGTTCCCACGAGAAACAGCCTTTCCTGGGCCCGGGTCATCGCCACGTACAGCAGGCAGATTTTCTCCGCCTTCACGTCGTGATCCTTTTTCCAGTCAAAGATCCGGTCCGCCGCCGTGTTCCGCGCCAGCCGCCATTCCGGAACCTTATACGGCAGGCAGACGCCCAGCGTCTCGTCCAGTTTCACCGTTCCGCCGGGTTTCCCCTTCAGCCCCTTGTCCAGGCCGAGGCAGAATACCACCGGGAACTGCAGGCCCTTGGACTTGTGCATCGTCATGATCCGGACCATGTCGTCGTCCTCTCCCAGGGCGGCCGCCGCCTGCATTTCCCCGCCGGAGGCCTGCTCCGACAGGTAATCCAGAAACTCCCGGAGCGCGCAGACGCCCCGCTCCGCGGCGCGTTCCGCCTGGAGGCAGAGATTCCTCAGGTTCTTCTGGGCCGCGGTGCCGTGTTTTCCGGCGCCGAAGATTGCGAGCAGGGCGGCGTCCTCCGCCAGGTACCAGAGGAAATCCGCCAGGCGCATCCGGCGGGAAAGAAACCGCCAGGCTTCGATCCGCCCTTCCGCCTCCCGGCACTTCAGCCCCAGGGGGCTGTTCTCCCCCGCGGCCCGGTGAAAGGCCTGCCAGAAGGGAACGTCCTTCCCGCTGTCCGCCAGGCGGATCCCGCTCAGCTCCTCCTCCGTGAAGGAGAAGGGCGGATTGGCCAGGGAGGTCAGGAGGGGCAGGTCCAGATGGGGGTTGTCCAGCAGCATCAGCAGATTCCGGAAAACCTCGACCTCCTGCTGCTCAAAAAAGGATCCCTTTCCGTCAAAGAAGACCCCGATGCCCTTTCCGCGCAGCAGGTCCGCCAGCTTCTGCCCGTCGGTGCTGACCTCCGGCATCAGGATCACAATATCCCGGAGGCGGTATCCTTCCTCCCGGACCAGCTCCCGGATCCGCTCCGCGGTATGGTCCGCGATCCGCTCCAGCCGGGAAACGCCCTCCCCGGGTTCCAGCAGGTCCACCGATACCGGCGCGTACCCGGCGCAGTCCGTCCGCCCGGGCCGCAGCTCGTCCTCCGGGCTGTATTCCAGGTCCGCCGCCTTCTTCCGCATCACGTCCCGGAAAACGGTATTCGCCGTTTCCAGCACCTCCGGCCGGGAACGGAAATTCTCCTGCAGGAAGATGACCTCCCCGGCGCCGGATTTCGCCTCCCCGATCCGCTCCAGGAACAGCTTCGGATTCGCCAGGCGGAAGCGGTAGATGCTCTGCTTCACATCGCCCACCATGAACAGGGCGCCGCTTTCCCCCGCCAGCGCCTGGATCAGCGTATCCTGCACGGAGGAAATATCCTGGCATTCATCCACGAAAATCCGCTGATACCGGCTCCGGACGGCTTTCCTGCCGTCTTCGTCCTTCAGGATCGCCAGCGCCTTGTGCTCCAGGTCGGTAAAGTCCAGCGCGTGGATCCGCTTCTTGTTCTGTTCATAGGCGAGATGGGTCTGCTCCGTAATCTTCCGGAGCCCGCGCAGGGCGTTCCGGATTTCCGTAAATTCCCGGACCATCCGGTCCCGGTCGGGCTGAAGCAGGGACAGGATCTCCCCGGCGGTATCCTTCAGCTGCTTCCGCAGCGCCTGGTAGCGGTCCCGCCAGTCAATCTCCAGGTCGTTCAGGTTCCGGAGCGAAGGAAGCCTTCCGAATTCAGGAACCGGATCCCCCGGGCTGAACTCCCCGGTCTCCAGCCGCCGGCAGAGGGCTTCCACGAAGGCGTGGTCCGCCTTCCAGACGGAACGGTACTCCTCCCGCTTCTCATACTCGTCAAACATCACAGCCTGCTGCCGCAGGATCACCCGGAGCCGGAGGATCTTCTCCTCCGTCATCTCCGCGACCGTCCGGAACCAGGGATGGTCCCGCCGTAGGTCCAGCGGCAGGTCCTCTGTTTTTTCACCGAGCCATTCGAAAGGCTCCGGCAGGCTCATGATGAACTGCCAGACGGACGTGACGATCTCCCAGGCCCTGTCCGGGCGGTACAGGCGGATAAAGGACAGGTAATCCCCGTCCCCGCGCTTCCGCAGTTCGTTGCAGCCCGTGCGGAACGCGTCATTGAAGAGCTTCTCCCGCTGCGCGCCGGTACAGATCTGGAAGAAAGGATCCACCCCGACCGTCTGAAACTCCTGCCGGATC
>ONXY01000530.1 GCA_900321945.1 uncultured Eubacteriales bacterium
AGCTTTCTTTCCGGAGAGGTGTTCACGCTGTCGGATCAGACCGCAAAGGAGAAGTTCGGTCTTTCGCTGAGGCTGATCGACGCGGAGAAAACCGATCTGTCTTTCGGCGGAGACACGAATATCTGCTGGGCGGCATCGGCGGCGGACATGCTGGAGTATGCCGGATGGAACGTCAGCGCGGGAGAAAGCGGGGAAACGGATGAAGACGCGGCTTTCCGGGAGTTCGGAGAAGAATTCAGCAACCTGGGAGGCTATCAGGCGGCCGGAATCAGCTGGTATCTGGACGGCGTGAATCCGGAGCAGTACACCTACAAAAAAAGCGGTGAAATCGCCTACGGGCAGGATCTGGATCACGGCGCGTCCCAGCAGCTGAACGAGGGATCCGGCGGATACTGGAAGGAGTATGCTGCCGCGGAGGCCGCGCAGGAATACACGGATCAGCTCAATGAACAGATCGAAAACGCGGCGGACCGGCTGGAAGAAGGATATGCCGTCGGTCTGGGCGTTTATTTCTACCAGGATCAGAATACCCTGACGTCAGGTCACGCGGTGACGGTTTTCGGGATTATCCGGGAAAAACTGGAGCAGGCGGCTTCGACGATCCGGGCGCTGTTCCTTTCCGATTCGGACGACCGCGCAAGGGCGGAAGCCACCGCTCCGGAAGACCGGCCCAACGATTACGTGATGTATCCGACCGCGCCTTTCGAAAACGGGGATCTTTCGACGCTGCGGCTGGAGCATTACGGACAGAGTCCGCTGGCGGCCGTCGGCCGCGTAACGACGCTGAAACCCCGGAACGCCGCCGAACCGGAACAGGAGGGAACCGGCGACGCGGCAACCTCTCCCAACCTGACGCCCGCAGGTCTGCGGGTGCAGGACGAGGACGGCGTCTCCACCGCGCAGGTGAAGATGGGAAGCGCCGTGACGGTGGAATCGGAGTTCAGCAATCTGAGCTACCGGCCGCTGCCGGCGGGGGCGCAGATCCGGTATCAGGTCAGTATTTTCCGGGACGGAGCGCCGGCGGATCAGGTGATTCAGACCCTGAACACGGACGGAGACGCAGGCATGCGGCCCAACAGTTCCGTGACCGGGAGCTTCCGGACGGCGCTGGAAAAGGAAGGGGAATATACCTTCGAAAGCCGGATCCTGGGTATCACGACCGCGGAAGGAAAGGATATCACGGAAGCCTATGTGAACGACAATCTGTACCGCGGCGCGGCGGTGCGGCTGACGGTTCAGGCGGATGAAAGCCGCGAACCGGAAACGTCCGCCGGAGAAGGCGCCGGCTCCGGGAAAAAGCCGGAGGCGGAAGCGGAGAGGATCTATGTTCTGACCGTGGTTCCGGCGACGGACACGGAATACGCGCTGGACTTTGACGCTTCCGCGGCTTCGCCGGAAAGCTTCCTCCGCCTGAGGAACCGGAAGACCGGGGAAACGGCGGATCCGGAATGCTACCGGATCGTCCGCCGGGAGGAAGGCGGATTCACCATCGCGTTCAGGGAAGACTTTATCCGCTCCCTCCGGCCGGGGAACAATGATTTCGCCCTGTCCTGGCACAGCGGCCGGGTTCTGATCCGGATCACGATTCTGTGAGCGGCGGATATCCGTTCATGCACAGAGGACGACGGATAAGCGCGGAACGCGGGAATCACGGGACGATGTGGACTTCGGGAAGACGGCATGCTATACTTCAGGAACATGCTTTTACCGGAAGTTTCTTTTGCTGTCAGAGAAAAGCGGGCACGGCGGCCTGAAGAATTACGGCCTGCCTGAGAGCCGATTTGGAATGGGAGATGAGCCGGATACAGATGAAGAAGCCTTTTGTGAAAAACTTACTGTTGTTTATTCTGGTGTATTTTATTCTGGCCCTTCTGTTCTTCTGGATCGTAAAGGACGACTGGCGCAGAACCACCGTGTCAACGGACGCGGTAAACCGGGACGTGGTTCTGCCCGAGCTGACGGCAGGGAGCGAGATCAGGCAGGATTTCATTGCGGCGACGGATCATCTGAAGAAGCTGACGCTTCATGCCAACAAGCAGGACGGAGCTCCGGACGAAGGCAGAATCCATGCGGAAATCCTGAACGAAAACCGGGAGAGCGTGTTTTCATACGATATCCCTTACGATTCAGTTGATCCGGACGGACAGATTTCCATTCCGGTCGGGACGGACACCGGGTTAAGGAAGGGATCGGCCGCGGCGCTGATTCTCCGGGCGGAGGGAAAGCTCGCGTTCTGGTGCGGGCGGTCCAGAACCGCGGGCAAATTCCAGGTGAACGTGGAAACCTCCGGCCTGCAGATGAACAATGAACCGGTTAACGGGGAGCTGGTGATGACGCAGCAGGGCGTGAACGATCTGCCCTATATGGATTATTACTGGAGCGTCGTTATCGGGCTGTTCGCCGTTCTGACGGGAATTATTCTCTATTGCTACAACTGCGAAAAGAACAACCGGAAGAATCTGATCAACAAGGGGCTCTTTCTGATCAGACAGTACCGGTATCTGCTGAAGACGCTGGTCGTCCGGGATTTCAAGATAAAGTATAAGGCCTCCATGCTCGGCGTTCTGTGGAGTTTTCTGAACCCGCTGCTGATGACATTTGTATACATGTTCGTTTTCTCCACGCTGTTCAGAAGCAGCATAGAGAATTTTGTGGTTTACCTGATGAGCGGAATCATTCTGTTC
>ONXY01000358.1 GCA_900321945.1 uncultured Eubacteriales bacterium
CTGACCGGGGAGCAGCCGGCTCAGCCCTGAACAGAAAGAATCCGCCGGTTCACGCTGTAAACGGTGAACCGGCGGATTGTCTCTGTTCTTCCGAAAGCCGTCCGTCAGGGATCTTCATCGATCCAGACTTTTTTTCCGCAGTCGTGGCAGTAGTATTCGACCATATGCTGGCTGAAGATGATGTAGCGGTAATCCTCCTTCTCCTCGCCGGTCTTTTCCTTGTGCTTATGGCTGCAGCCGGTCATATAGCCCGGTCCGTCCGGAATGTTTCCGCCCGCTGCGGGTTCCGCTTCTTCCGGAGTCAGTTCCTGTCTGTTTGTTTTCATGTTTCCTTTCCTCCGCTCGGCCCGCGCCGTTTTTTATGGCGCCGCGCGCGGCGGTTCTTATTCTTTTCCGCGTCCTGCCGCGCCGGCTCCTTATTTCGCGGCCAGCGCGTTGATCTCGTCCATTTCCTTCAGCAGCGCGTCCATGCCGGCTTCGTCGTGGGGCAGCTTCGTAAGAATGCCGACGAGGCCGCCGCTGACGTCTTCGGATGCCTGCGCCCAAAGGCCTTCCGGCTTGAGCTCCACCGCTTTCTTATGCACTTCGCTGAACATGGTCGTATACGTGAAGGTCATTATGACCGCCATGAAGACGGCCAGGAAGCCGATGATGATGCCCGGGATCCCGCCCTTTTTGTCCTTCGTTCTCTTCAGGATCGCCAGCACGATCGCGACGGCGGCCACCACTCCGACGGCGATACCGCCGGCGACGCCGAACAGGAAAGGCGCCAGGAAAGCGCACCCGATAGCCACAATACCCAGAATCACAGCAAGAATACCCATTTTCAGATCCTCCGTTTCTTTCAGTCAGCGCTTATCACAGCATGTTTTTCAAAATTCATATCTCCCGAATGACCGCGTGGTCATTTCACGTCTTTCCGGTCAAAGATCCGGATCGCCGGCAGCAGGAAGACGCATCCCGTTACGCCCGCGACCAGAAGCGCTCTGACGGTGCTCATGTTCTTATCGCTCATCACGATGTCGGGCATATACGGCAGGATGTTCGTTTCCGGCCCGAAGATCTGCGCCAGCCCGTAGTTGATTCCCGAATAGAACGGCGTGGTAAATCCCATGCCGAACAGCACGGCCAGAATCATTCCCACCGATTTGCCGCGGAACGTGGCTGTGACCAGCAGCAGGATGGCGCAGATGCTCTGAACCAGCAGAAGCCTCAGAATCATGACCCGGATGCTGTCCGCCACGCCGCCGTCCGGGACGATCCGCTGCACGAACAGGGTGCCGGCCAGCATGCCGACGATCCCGACAGCGGCGAAGATCAGGTTATGGACGCCCGCCGCCAGGAACTTTGACAGGACCGTGAACCCCTTCATGGGCATCTGGCCCGCGATGTTCTTGATATACCCGTGCTCGAGGTCCGCGTAGAAGAAGGAGCACAGCGAGATCAGCGCCAGCATGAGGTTCAGCATGGGGAACGGATCCGCGAGAATCACGGAGAGGTTCGTCTCGGCCGGGAACGGCTGAGCCTCCCGCGACAGGGTTGCGGCCAGCGAATACAGCAGCCTGCCCAGCGGCGCCGTGAACAGCGCCAGAGCGGCGGACAGGATCAGGCAGATCTTGAACGTCCTGGATTTCCACATCCGGTACAGGTCCATTCTGAGCAGATTAACCATTGTGTCCGCCTCCCGTCATGCCGAGATAATACTCCTCCAGGGACATCGTGCGCAGATAGATTTCCTCCAGGCCGATTCCCGCGCGGATGATCGCGCCGGAAATCTCCTTCGTCCGGTCCAGCCCGCCGCTGATCCGGAGGCTTCCGTCCGGCTCGCGGACCGCGCCGCCGAGGTTCATTCCTTCCAGAACGCGCATTGTTTCCTCGGGGTTGTCCGTCCGGATGACGACGCTCTTTCCGCAGCGTTCATGCAGCTGTTCCGCGCTGAATTCGTCCAGCAGCGTTCCTTCGTGGATCACGCCGTAGGCGTCCGCGACCTTGGCCAGCTCGTCCAGAATGTGGCTGGAGATCATGACCGTGATGCCGCGCTCGTCCCGAAGCCGGGACACCGTTTCGCGCACCTCCGCGATGCCCTGCGGATCCAGTCCGTTGATCGGCTCGTCCAGGATGATCATTTTCGGATCGCCCACCAGCGCCAGCGCGATGCCCAGGCGCTGCCGCATTCCCAGGGAATAGGAACCGGCGCCTTTTTTCGCGTCCGTGTTTTCCAGCCCGACGGTCTTCAGCAGGTTCTCCACGTATCCGTCCGGTCGGATCCCCATTCCGATGCATTTGATCTTCAGGTTCTCCTGGGCCGAAAGCTTCGGATACAGGCCGGGATTCTCGATCAGCACGCCCACGTTCTTCAGCATCTTCCGCATTTCCAGTCCGGTCTTCCCGAACAGGGAATAGCTGCCGCGGGTCGGCATAGCCAGCCCGCTGATGATCCGCATAATGGTGGTCTTGCCGGCGCCGTTCCTGCCGATCAGGCCGTAAATCTGTCCCTCCCGGATATGCAGGTTCACGTCCCTGACCGCTGTCTTCTGACCGTACACCTTGGTCAGATCCCTGGTTTCCAGAATGAATTCCATGTCCTGCGGTCTTCCTCTCTCTGTCCTGACGGGGCCGCC
>ONXY01000359.1 GCA_900321945.1 uncultured Eubacteriales bacterium
AAGGTAGAATACAGCGCTGTCGGCCGTCGTAAGAAGGCCGTTGCCCGCGTCCGCCTGGTTGCCGGCGACGGAAAGATCACCATCAACAAGCGCGACATCGATCATTATTTCGGACTTGAAACGCTGAAGATGACGGTGCGCCAGCCTCTGACGCTGACCGCTCAGGGAAGTTTTGACGTGCTGGTGAATGTGAAGGGCGGAGGCCTGACCGGTCAGGCCGGCGCTATCCGTCACGGTATCAGCCGCGCCCTGTGCAAGGCGGATCCCGATCTTCGGGAGACCCTGAAGAAGGCCGGTTTCCTGACCCGCGATCCTCGTATGAAGGAGCGCAAGAAGTACGGTCTGAAAGCGGCCCGCCGCGCGCCTCAGTTCAGCAAGCGCTGAGAATATCCGACTGCATACAAACCCCTGTGCCAAAACGGCGCAGGGGTTTTCTGTCAGAGCGGAGACGTTCCAGAAGCGGCTGTGTATTTGGCTTTCACGCGATACAGATCGTGAAGGCAACCAATATATGGAAGGAGATGACCCGATATGAGACACCTGATTCCGGTTTGCATGACGATCCTGAGTCTGGCTTCGGCGCCGGTTTGTTCAGCGGCATACGCCGAAACGATCACGGCTCTGGCCGTCCCCGTTAATCCGGAACATCCGGAGAAGACCGCCAGCCATGCACGGATCCTGGGCTGCAGCGAAGAGCGTAACACCCTGACAGTGGAACTCATCGCACCGGAGATCTTCGCGGAAGAGGACATCCGGGAACTTGCGGCCGGAGACGCGATCTACACAGACGGTGAAGAGGTTCGGATCCAAAGCATCGACCGGTACGAAGAGGACGGATACCTTGTTATCAACGAGGGCAGGAATGAAAATGCGCCGGGCTCCGTCCGCCTGCGCAGGGACCGCCGGGGCAGCTATATGGCGGAACGCTGCGGACAACCGATATACAACACTCTTGCCGTCATCGAGTGCCCGATCAGGGATACCCTGCTGTTCCTGGACTATACCGGCGCTGAAACCGGCGGTGCGCCGGATCTGCCCATTGTGAGCACGGCCGCAGAATTTGCTGCACTCATTCGGGACGGCTTCCTGAATCCGGGCCTTGACAACGTCTGTGTCGTCTTTGACGGAGACGGACAGCTGGCCGCGGTACATCGGCTTTCCGTACCCCGGCAGTGACGGAAAACCCGCTGCGGTTTTCAGAGAGGAGAGGAGAATTCCGGTCCTCCTGTTCAACGGAATTCCTCAGCGTTCCCAGTCCGGCCGGATCTGAACGGGCAGCGGGGGGGAACCGTATCCGGACGGCGTGAAACGCGGATCGTTTTCTAAAGCCCGGAGCGCAGTTTTCGGCGGACGCGGTGAAGATGACGCTCAAATTCTCCGCTGTCGATCAGAGAGGAAAGAACGTACTGTTCGAAAGCCGGAACGGTACACGAATAGAAACCGGCCCGTTCCTCAAAACGTGGGAGAAGAGCGGGCGGAAGCACCATGTAGCCGACCCGGAAGGCGGGCGAGACGGTGCGTGAGAAGGTATTCAGATAGACGACGTTGTTCATTCCGGACTGCGAGAAAAGCGTTTCCATCGGTTTGCGGCGGAGGCAGAACTCGCTTTCGTAATCATCCTCCACGATGAAACGGCCGGGGCTTTCCGCCCAGCGCAGGTATTCCGCCCGCTTTGAGGCGGACGCGGTGACGTCGCTGGGATAGGAGCGGTAGGGAGAGATATGCAGGACGGAAGCGCTGCAGTTCCGCAGCGCGGCCGTGCTGATTCCGTCGCGCTCCAGCGGAAGGAAGGACAGCGGAACGCCCCGGGCCGAATAAACCTTCTCTATTTTTTCATAGGAAGGGGATTCTATGGCCCAGGAATTCCCCGGACCGAGCATCTCGACGATCAGCCCATAGAGATACTCCGCTCCGGCTCCGATGATGATCTGCTCCGGCCGGGCGGCGATACCCCGGGCCCGGGCCAGATAGCGGGAAAGGGAACGGCGGAAGGAAACAAGCCCGGGATTGGGTGATTTGATCAGGATCGACGCGCCATGCTCCGCCAGCACCCGGCGCATAGCCCGGACGAGAATGGAAAAAGGAAAACCGTCCACGTCCGCCGAAGACGGAGCATCCGCGGAGACAGGGGAATTCAGGGGGAGGGAAACGCCGGAAAAATCGTCCGACGCGCGGTAGGACACGTAGCAGCCGCTTCGCTCCCGAAGGGTAAGATAGCCTTCGTCCGCCAGCATCTCAACGGCGTGGGCGGCAGTAATGACGCTGACGCCGTTCTGTTCCGCAATTACTCTCTTGCCCGGAAGCCTTTCCCCGAAGCTGTAGCCGCCGGAAACGATCTCACGGCGCAGCTTTTCGTATAAAAGTTCATAGGCGGGACGCTGCATGAAAAAACCTCCGCTGAAAACCTGAAAGGACGGGGATCCGTCCTGCTCGGATTTATGATATCGGATCGGAAACGAAAATGCAAG
>ONXY01000478.1 GCA_900321945.1 uncultured Eubacteriales bacterium
ACGGCTCCGGGTCAGTCCTCCTTATAGAACCGGAGAAGGACGGAGGCCAGCACCATGTAAACCAGCATCAGCAGCGCCATCCATCCGCCGAAGGCCGGAACCATCACCGGCAGACCGAAGAGGCCCGCGATGCCCGTGAAGCCGATGAGCAGGGTGATCAGCACCACGAGAGCCGTTGAGAAATACAGCTCCTTCGAGGCGTTGTCCTGGATGAAGGGCAGCTTCGGGGTGCGGATGGTGTGGATGACGACCGTCTGGGTGATGACGCCGAACATGAACCAGCCGCACTGGAAGAATCCGGCTTTGGAAGGTTCATTGAACTTAAACACAAACCACAGCACCAGGAAGCACAGAATGTCCAGCAGCGTGCTGAGCAGGCCGAACCAGACCATGAATTTCCTGATTCCGCGCACGTTCCAGCGGATCGGCCGGCGGATGTACTCGTCCTCCACATGGTCGAAGGGCATGCCCAGCTGGGCCAGGTCGTTCAGGATGTTCTGAACGAGGATGTGCAGCGGGAGCATGGGCAGGAAGGGCAGGAAGATGCTGGCGATCAGCACGGAGAACATATTGCCGAAATTGCCGCTGACGGACATCTTCAGATACTTCGTCATGTTGGTGAAGGTCCTGCGGCCCTCGACCACGCCCTCGTCCAGCACGTTCAGATCCTTCTCGAGAAGGATGATGTCGGCGACCTCCTTCGCGATATCCACCGCGGTGTCCACGGAGATGCCAACGTCCGCCTGCTTCAGCGGGAGACTGTCGTTGATTCCGTCGCCCATGTAGCCCACGGTGTGGCCGTTGCTCTGGAAGGCCTTCACC
Source organism: uncultured Eubacteriales bacterium (assembly GCA_900321945.1). The sequence goes on from ONXY01000478.1 coordinate 823, forward strand.
ACCCGCTGCTTCTGATAGGGCGACAGCTTGGAGAAAATGTGGCAGCGCTCGCAGGCGTCTTTCAGCTGTTCGTCGTCCAGCTCGTCCACCTGAGCGCCGGTCAGGTTGTAGTCCGTCGGGATGCCGAGACGGCCGCAGATATTGACGGCCACGCCTTCGGTATCGCCGGTCAGAACCACGGTACGGATCCCGTTCTTTGTCAGAGCCGCGATGGCCGCTCCGGAAGAGGGTTTCGGCGGATCCAGGAAGCCCACGAAGCCGATCAGGACCATGTCCCGCTCGTCCTCCACGCTGAACTTGCCGGCCTCCCGCACGTCGTTCTTCTGCGCCACGGCGATGACCCGGATGCCTTCCAGATTGTTCTCGGTGGCAAGCTTCTGGGCGTTCGCGATCAGCTCGGCGGTGATGGGCTTCACCTGACCGTCCATCTCAATATAGCCGCAGATGGACAGAATCTCCTCCACCGCGCCTTTGGTGATCAGCTGACGCTTTCCGTTCGCATCCCGCAGCACGACGCTCATGCGCCGGCGGCTGAAATCGAAGGGAATCTCATCCTCCCGGACGTAAGCTTCCTTCAGGGGGGACAGATCCTCACGCTCCGCCCGGCTGATGATGGCCATGTCCATCAGGTTTTTCAGGCCCGTCTGGAAATAACTGTTCAGGAAGGCGTGCCGCAGGATGCGTTTGTCCTCGCGGCCCAGCACGTCCATGTATTTCTCCAGAACGATTTCGTCCTGGGTCAGGGTGCCGGTTTTGTCCGTGCAGAGCACGTCCATTTCACCGAAGGTCTGGATCGCCCCCAGCCGCTTGACGATGGTCTGCTTCCGGGACATGTTTACGGCGCCTTTGGCCAGGGAGGAGGTCATGATGACCGGCAGCATTTCCGGCATGATGCCTACGGCGATGGTGATGCCGAACATCAGGGACTGCAGCCAGTTCCCCTTTGTGATGAGGTTGGCGATGAAGATTACCGGCACTGTCACCAGCATGAACCGGATCAGCAGCTTGCTGATGGAATCCACGTTCTGCTCATAGCTGCTCTTTTCCTGGAAGGTGTTCAGGCTTTTCGCCATGCTGCCGAAGTACGTCCGGCTGCCGGTGGTCAGAACCACGGCCTTCGCGCTTCCGGAGACGATGTTGCTGCCCATGAAGCCGAGATTGTCCAGCTCGGAAATGGTGTCCCCGCTGAGATCCGGGCCTGCGAACTTCTCCACCGGATTGCTTTCGCCGGTCAGCTGGGACTGGTCGATGAACAGGTCCTTGGTCTCAATGAAGCGGACGTCGCCCGGGAGCATGTCGCCGGAGGCCAGCTTCACGATATCGCCCGGCACGACCTCCGTGATGTCGATTTCGGTCACGGAACCGTTCCGGATTACGTCGATCCGGTTGCTGATCATCTTCTGCAGCTTCTGAGCCGCGCTGTTTGATTTTTCCGTCTGCACGAAGGAGATGACGGCCGAAATCAGAATCACGATGATCAGCATCAGAAAAGTCAGCCAGGTCGGCTCGTCCGAGAGAATGACGTCCGTCACCAGCGTCACGCCCGCCACAATCAGAAGAACCAGGTTGAACGGGTTGATGAGCGCTTCCCGGATCCGCCGGAAAAGGCTGTTTTCGCTTCCGGAATCAATGATGTTCGGGCCGTACTCCTCCAGCCGGTCCGCCGCCTCGACCTGATTCAGACCTTCCGCGTCCGTATGAAGCGTTTCGAAAATCTCCGGATCGCTCAGACGGCTGAGCTCCGAAAGCCGGTGCTCAACTTCCGTCCTGCGGTCCGCTTTGCTGTCCGCCATATCATTCCCTCCAATCGGATCGTATTCCGTCGTTCTGTTTTATTATACTCAAAAACCGCCGAAAGACAACGTACCGGCCGGGCGGGGAGCGGGAAATGAGAAAAACGCCCCGCCGGCGGCACGGAACGCTGAGAACCGGTCAGAAGCATCTGCCCCGGCGCTCCTTCCGGCATTCCCCGATCTTTTCGCAGCGGTAGCACAGCTCGTTGTCGCACATCCCGTCCTTTTCAAAACAGGACAGGATGTTGCCGACCGTCGTTTCCGCGATATTGTTCAGCGCCTCCTCCGTCAGAAAAGCCTGATGGGAGGTGACGATCACGTTGGGCATGGAGATCAGCCTGGCCAGCAGGTCGTCGTTCAGGATGTGCCCGGACCGGTCCTCGAAGAACACGTCCGCCTCCTCCTCATACACGTCCAGGCATGCCGCGCCGATTTTTCTGGCCTTGATCCCCTCAAGCAGCGCCTCCGCGTCGACCAGTCCGCCCCGGGAGGTGTTGATGAGCACGACGCCCTTCTTCATCCTCGCGATTGCGGCCGCGCCGATCAGATGCCGGGTGCTTTCCGTGAGCGGACAGTGGAGGGAGACGATGTCGCTCCGCTCCAGCAGCTCGTCCAGGGAAACGTAGTCGATCCCGGCGCCTTCCGCCGGATACGGATCGTACGCGATCACGCGCATACCGAAACCGCGGCAGATATCGATAAAAATCCGGCCGATTTTTCCGGTTCCGACCACGCCCGCGGTCTTTCCGTGGAAGTCGAATCCGGTCAGCCCGTTCAGTGAGAAATTGAACTCGCGCGTCCGGTTGTAGGCCTTGTGAATCCGGCGGACGGACGTGAGCATCAGGGCGGCCGCGTGCTCCGCCACGGCGTAGGGCGAATAGGCCGGTACGTGAACGACGTGAATCCTGCCGAACGCGGCTTTCAGATCCACGTTGTTGTAACCCGCCGAGCGCAGCGCGATCAGCCGGACGCCGTATCCGTACAGTTTCTCAATGACCGCCGCGTTCACCGTGTCGTTCACAAAGACGCAGACGGCGTCGCATCCCTTCGCAAGATCCGCGGTGTCCTCGTTCAGCTTCGTTTCCAGATACCTGAAGAAGACGCCGCGGGGGCTGCCGTAACGTTCAAAAGAAGGCCTGTCGTAAGGCTTCGCGTCAAAAAAAGCGACTTTAATCATTGTTTTCCATTCCTCCCTGCGGTATGCGGAACGCGTACGGCGGCGGTTATTTCCATGACATCCTTCCGTCAGGCGCGGCCCGGTTTACAGGGAGCATTATATAACAGGACCGTCCGAAAGTCATTGGACAAAAAAGAGGAATCATCGTACAATATATACAGAGAACGCGGCGGAAAAGGAAATCATGAAAAGGGAGGCGTCCGTATGCGGCTTTTCGCGGGAATCCGGCCGGACAGAGAATTCAGAAACGCGCTGTCCCTGCTGCAGGAACGGCTCCGCTCCGCCGGCGTTACCGGACGGTATTACGATCCGGCCGATCTGCATATGACGCTGGCTTTCATCGGAGAATGGCCGGACGACGTCACGCCGGTTCTTCCGCCGGTTGAAACCCCTTTTTCCATTACGCTGTCCCGCCCCGGCGTTTTCCCGGAAGCAAGGGTGCTCTGGGCGGGAACCGAGCCCTCGGAGGAACTGGAACGGCTGGCGGAACAGGTGCGGCGGAATCTGGAGCGCGCGGGCGTTCCCTTCGATCCGAAGCCGTTCAGACCGCATATCACGCTGATCCGGAAGCCCGCGGTGCCGGCCGGGGTGAATCTTTCCGGAACCGGCGTTCCGCCGGCGTCCATGACCGTGGACGCGGTATGCCTTTACCGTTCAGGACCGGACGTGAACGGAACGCGCTACACGGTGATCGGAAGCACCATGAAAGGATATGAGGAACCGTCATGAGCCTTTACGCGATCGGAGATCTTCATCTGCATTTCCAGTCCGAGCTGAAGGCCCCGGGACAGCTCCGCGAACCGGTCTGGAGAAATCACGAGGAACGCTTCCGCCGGAACTGTGAACAGACGGTCGGGGAAAACGACACGCTGGTGCTGGCCGGGGACCACAGCTGGGGCAGAAATCCGGCGGAATGCGAAAAAGACCTGGAGTATATCGCCTCCCTGCCCGGAAGAAAGATCCTCCTCCGCGGCAACCACGACATGTTCTGGGACGCGAAAAAAACAGAACAGCTGAACCGCGCGTTCGCCGGAAAGCTGTTTTTTCTTCAGAACAACTATGCCGCGTACGGGGACTGCGCCCTTGTCGGCACCAAAGGGTATACCTTTGAAGGGCCCTTTTATCTCCGGGGCCGGAAGATCATCGGCTGGGACCGGGAGGAAGAGGCGCACGCGCGGAAACTGACCGAACGCGAGTCCGCGCGTCTGGAAACCTCCTTCGAGGCCGCGAGGGCGGACGGCTTCAGCCGGTTCATCATGTTTCTGCACTATCCGCCCACCAGCATTCTGGAAAAAAACAGCGTGTTCACAGCCATGGCGGAAAAGTACGGCGCCGAGCAGGTGATCTACGCGCACTGCCACGGCGAACACCGGTTCCACGACAGCCTGGAGGGGAGACACCACGGAATCATGTACCGGCTGGTGTCCGGCGACTATCTGAACTGGATGCCGCTTCAGATTCTGTGAGACGCTTTGCCGACGCTTCCTGCCGTACGTCCGGAAAGCCCCGCCGGAAAAGGAGCGTCCCGGAACCGTTCCGTAATGTTCCCGCCGGGGACGGATTCCCAAAGAACGCCGGGCGGACGCTGGTTTCCGGAGAAGTATAAGGAAGCATTCCGCCACGGACCGCCGCGCGTTTCCGGCCGAAACCGGCTGAACAACTGAAAA
>ONXY01000290.1 GCA_900321945.1 uncultured Eubacteriales bacterium
CTCCGCAGGATTTTCGCGTTCAGTCCGGCGGGGAGAAACTTGTGCAGGTACACGGCCAGATGCTGATCCGGGCTGGCGATCCGCTTCCGGAACGGCATCCGGCGTCTGTCCAGCATCGCCGCGACCTTACGGCCCAGTACGTCCGGATCGCTGCCGTTGGTCTCGTCGTGATGGATCCGGGCCGCAGCGCTCTGAAACGCCTCCGCGTACGGGGATTGCGGGCTCATCTTTTCCGCGTGAAGCCGGTATTTCCCGCTCCCGCTCCGGTGATCCCCGGGCTCGACCAGCGCGACCTGGATGCCGAAGTCCTGAACCTCCATCTGCAGCCCTTCCGCGTAGCCCTCCACAGCGTGCTTGCTGGCTGTGTAGGCGTCCTGGAAGGGAATGCCGAGAAGTCCGTTGATGGAGGAGAAAAGGACGATACGTCCCCTCTTCTGTTTCCGCATGACCGGGAGAACCCGCTGATTCATCCGGACCATCCCGAGGAAGTTCGTGTTCATGACCCGCAGGAATTCTCCGGCGGACGTTTCCTCGCAGGATCCCAGCACCAGCATTCCCGCGCACTGCACCAGCGCGTCCACCGTGGGGGAAATTGCGAGAGCCGCGTCACGGAACGCGTCCGCGCTCTCCTCGTCCGTAACGTCCAGCGGAAGCAGATGCATGCCGTCCTTTTCCGACGGCTGTGCAAAGCTCCTGGCTCCTGCGATAACGTTCCAGCCCGCGTCCCGCAGCGCGGCGGCCGTATGCAGCCCCAGCCCGCTGGAGGCCCCGGTGATCCATACCGTCCGTACATTCTTCATCCGCCGTTCTCTCCTTTTCTCCGGATCAGTTCTTCCTTCTGCGCCCGGGTCATGCGCTTGATCCGCCATTCCCGGCTCATGGCTTCCTCCCGGGTCCGGAAACTTTCCAGATAAACCAGCTTCACGGGCAGTCTGCTCCGCGTGTATTTTGCGCCTTTTCCGGCATTGTGGGTCCGGACTCTTTTCTCCGGATCCCGGGTCCACCCGCAGTACAGGGTCCCGTCCGCGCACCGGAGGAGATATGTGTAATTCTCCCCCTCGTGGGTTTCCTCCTCGCCCATGGTGATCAGAACCGCCTGCGGATCCGCCTTCCGCAGCAGCGCGGCCGGCGTCCGCTCCGTCCGGTACCGGTTCCCCGGGGAACTGAGGAAGAAAACGTTCTGTCCGGAACCGGAAGCGGAACCGTTCCGCTTCCGGATGTCCGCCGCGGAAAGAAAAACCATTTCGCCGGCCGGAATCCCCTGTTTCCGGAAGCACGCCTCCGCCCGCCCGCTCTCCTTCCCGTTCTCCGAAACCCAGAACACCCTGCAGTCCGGCATCCGTTCCCGCAGAAGCACAGCCGCGGCCGCGGCCGCCGTGATCCGTCCTCCGGGACGGGAGCATGGAACCGTCCAGTTCCGGAATCCCCTTCGTATCTTTTCGTCCATCCTCAGCAGCGCCGTGATCTGCTCCCAGTTCAGGATTCGCCTGCCCGCCCGGTTATCCGGCGCGTTCTCTCCGGGGACGAACCGGATCCCGTACCGGATCAGAAACAGAAACCGTTCCGGTCTCAGCAGCCCGGTCAGCGTCCGGCGCGTCGGAGTGTCCGCCCCGGCTCTTCTCCGGAGCGCCGGGTTGCTCCCCGGATCCGGCAGACCGCTGTCCGTCAGGATGGCCCTCTCGGAGTCCGGATCCGGGCGTGCGCTCCGGAGGCCCGCTCCGTATCCTTTTTCCGGTCCGGGGAAGACGGAAAAGCCGTCTCCTGCCCCCGACGTGAAAAAAGCCCCGTCTCCGGGCAGAAATCCCCGCTCCTCCCGGTTTCCGTCGTTTGAAAAGACCCACAGCTGAACCGCCTGCAGGTATCGGCGGAATTCCTTCCGGCGGATCCGCCGCCGCATCCGTTCACACTCCGCCAGTACTCCGCCCTTCTGTTCCGGGCTCTTTACCTCGATCATCGCCAGCGGCAGGCCGTTGACAAAAACCGTGATGTCCGGCTGAAACCGGGATCGGTCCCGGCCGTATGAAATCTCCGTTCCGGTCAGAAAACGGTTCCATTCCGGCTTGTCAAAGTCCAGCAGTTTCAGTCCGTTCCATCCGTCCCGGAGCGCGCTGTAAAACCCCAGGCCGGAATCGTCCGCTCCCAGCAGTTCCCGCAGATCCGCCGTCAGGGCGGAAAACAAACCGTCCGACAGCTTCACGCCGTTGATTTTTTCCACGGACTCCTTCAGAACTCCGGTCAGGATACCCGTATCCGGATCCTTTTCCGTTTTTGCTCCCGGGAGATAGGTATATCCCATTCCGGACAGAAGCATCAGCGCCGGGATCTTCACAAGAACGTCCTCCGGTCTGCTCCGGCCTTTTCCCGCCACCGGTCCCACCTCCAGTCCGTTCCGGAACATGATATCACATTTCCGGTTTTTGCGCGATACCCGAAAAAAGGCGCCGGAGCGCGTGCGCTCCGGCGTGTTCCCTGGATCATGCTCCGGTTATTCGACTTCCGTGAAAGCGTCCTTTCCCAGGCCGCAGACGGGGCACACCCAGTCTTCCGGGATGTCCTCAAAGGCCGTTCCGGGGGCGATGCCGCTGTCCGGATCGCCGGCTTCCGGATCATACACATATCCGCAGGGGCATTCGTACTTCTTCATGGTTTATCCTCCTTTTCTCATTCGGGGAACGCGGTCCTTGCGGTCCCGTCCCGCCGTATTTCCTGTCGGGCCGCTCTTCTCCCGCTTTCCGGGGTGAAAGCTTACCGGCCCGCTCTCAGGCTGTCTGAACCGGTCTTTTCCTTCCGATCCGTATGTCCCGCTTCCGCGCGGAATCCCGGATCTGAAAGGAATTACTGGAAAGCGGACGGATCCGAGCCTGTGACGCTGACGTTGCCGTCCTCGGAAACTTCCAGCGTCCACGTGTGGATGTACCGGTTGCTCAGGATCTCCAGCGACTCGCTCTTGTTATAGCTGCCCAGATCGCCGAACAGGGTGGTCTCGCCGTACCAGTAGGGTCCGGAAGCGTAAAGGTAATAGACCCAGCCCTGAGGAACCCTGACGGACGCCGTCTTGCCGGGGAGGACGAACGCGGTCGCCAGGACCTTGTCGGTGGTGTTGTCGCGGATCTGAATATACGTCGGATACGCGTTCTTGGATGTCCGGATGCGCACCTGGGTGCCCGAGTCGCCGCCGGACATCTTCCCGTTGGCCGGCAGAGTCAGGGCCGCCATGTCGGGAAGCTTGGAAACGTTGGACTGCAGGTCGTCCAGCGCTTCTTCGTAGGCGAACGCTCCCGCGTATTCCGCGTATTCCCCGGGCAGTCTTCCGTCCGCCAGCACGTCGATATCGATGGTCAGGTTCACCTTGTTCTTGACCTTGGACTTGTTCTGGAACGCGTATTCCACGATCTTATCGATAAAGACTGAATCAGCTTCGTCCCCGGCGCCGCGGGAAGCGGCGGGCAGATAGGCCGATTCGTCCAGCGCCTTGCTGACGGATTCGTTCAGCATGGCCGCGGGATCGACGCCCACGCATGCCAGGATCATTTCATGCGGTCCGCCCTTCACGTTCAGAGCCTGGCTCTTCTGCGCGTAGAAGAACGCGGACAGGGCAGCGTCCGGA
>ONXY01000366.1 GCA_900321945.1 uncultured Eubacteriales bacterium
ACAGCGGGATCCGGCGCGTGATCTACAAAGAAGGCTATCCGGACGAGTTCACGCTGGAGCTGTTCGAGGAAGCCGGTGTGAAGCTGGAAAGGTTTGAAGATGAGATACCACATTGATACGATCCCGGTATGGGACGCGATGAAGCTGGACGGGGAGTGCCTGATGTGCGCCCAGGAACGAAAAACAGAGCTGGGAGAAGCGGAACGCTATCTCGGCGCTTCCGTGATGGAACCGGACGTCCGGATTAAAGTCAATGACCGGGGATTCTGCCGGAAGCATCATGCCATGCTGTTTTCCATGAGCAACCGGCTGGGCCATGCCCTGATGCTGGAAAGCCATACGATCGAAATCCGGGGAAAACTGGCCCGGGTTAACGATAAGCTGGATAAGAGCGCGAAACAGCTGATCAATTCCGGCATCGGCGACAAGCTGAACGGAAAGAACAAAGCCGCTACGCAGGAGATCCTGAAGCAGGCGCAGGCTGTAAACGAAATGGCGGACACCTGCCTGATGTGCGAAACCATCGCGGAGAACATGGGCCGGTACCTGCACACGTTCTTTCACCTGTATCAGAACGATACGGATTTCCGCACGAAGTTCAAAAACTCCAAAGGGCTGTGCCTGCCGCATCTGGGACAGCTGCTGGAGGCCGCGGCGCAGGAACTGAGCGCGAAGGATCTGGGCGAGTTTGTACAGACGGTAACCAAACTGGAACAGGAGAACTTCGACAGGATTCAGGAAGACATCTCCTGGTTTATCAAAAAGTTCGATTATCGGTATGAGAACGAGAGCTGGAAGAACAGCAAGGACGCGGTGGAACGTACGGTGAACAAAGCCCGCGGCTGGTGTGTGGGGAAGGAACCTGCTGAAAATTCATAATTCATAATGAATGGCAAGGGATCCCTCGACTTCGCTCGGGATGACAATCCCGGGAAGTAATAAAGAAAGAGGGTACAGATAAAGAGGTGTTCGGAGTATGATGACGATACGGAAGGTCATGGAGATTGTGGACGGCAAAGTGCTGGTCGGGGAGGACCGGCTGGACGAGCGCGTGGATACCGCGTGCGGGTCGGACCTGATGAGCGACGTGCTGGCCTTCGTGAAGGAGAAGGCGGTGCTGATTACCGGTCTGATCAATCCGCATGTGCTGCGGACTTCAGAAATGCTGGATATTACCTGTATCGTGTTTTCCCGCGGGAAGATGCCCAGCCAGGAGATGCTGGAGATGGCGGAGGAGATCGGCATCACGGTGATCTCCAGCCCGCTGACTACCTACACGGCCTGCGGTGAACTGTATGTCCACGGACTGCCGGGTACGAAGCGGAAGACCGACGCGGCGGAGGGGGTGTAAGCGTGGCGTACATCCTGGAAAAAACTTTCCCGGTGGAAGCGGGCGCTTATACGACGGCCGGCGAGGCGTCCACCACGATCAAGCGGACACTGAAACAGCTGGGCATCAGCGCGGAGGTGCTTCGGCATGTGTCCGTAGCCTGCTACGAGGTGGAGCTGAACCTGGTGATCCACTCGCTGGGCGGAACGCTGACACTGCTGGTGGATCCGGAAAAGGTGACGCTGATCTCCAAGGACGTGGGCCCCGGCATTCCGGATATTGAGCAGGCAATGACAGAGGGTTTCTCGACCGCGAGCGCGGAGGCCCGGACGCTGGGATTCGGCGCCGGCATGGGCCTGCCGAACATGAAGCGAAACGCAACGGATTTCGACATCCAGAGCGAGGTCGGCGTGGGGACGACGATTACGATGAGCTTCGCGCTGAGCGCGTAACGAATTAAGCAGAACGAAAAAAGGAGACAGAGAACCGTCCCCTGTCTCCTTTCAGGAGAAGGACATGCAACAGAAACGGTTTCATTCGGTGAGGCTGGAAGGCGACAAGTGCAGAGGCTGCACGAACTGCCTGAAACGGTGCCCGACGGAGGCGATCCGCGTCCGGGGCGGCCGTGCGCATATCATTGACGAGCGCTGTATTGACTGCGGCGAATGTATCCGGGTGTGCGGCTACCACGCAAAAGTGGCAATCACGGATCCGCTGTCTTCAATCAGCAGGTTCAAGTACAAGATCGCGCTGCCGGCGCCGAGCCTTTACGGGCAGTTCGCCAACCTCAAGAGCATCAGCCAGGTGCTCAACGGCCTGAAGCAGATGGGCTTTGACGAGGTGTTCGAGGTGGCCCGCGGGGCGGACGTGGTCAGCGCCGCGATCCGG
>ONXY01000017.1 GCA_900321945.1 uncultured Eubacteriales bacterium
TATATGTGGTCCGGGACAGAGCGTCCGCGGACTGAAATGAAGGAACGGCGCCCACGGGGCGGGGAGGTACATGAAATCATGAAGTGCGCGAACTGCGGAGCGAATCTGAAGATCGATCAGTCCAGAATGCTGAAATACTGCCCTTACTGCGGCCAGGAAGTGGTCATGGAGGAGCAGGTTCCCGAAACGATGACCGGCGTCATCGGCAGCCTGGGCAGAACCCTGCTGAGCCAGCGCGCGGATCAGAAGCGCTATGAACGGGAGCATGCGCGCGAAATCGCGGAGGAGAAGCGGAAAACCGATCTGGCGGAAAAGAAGCACATGATGAAGATGCTTCTCACCATGATGGGCGCCATGACGGGCCTTGCCATGATCATGTTCCTCTTCATGAGGCTGTTTCCCGGCGTGTTCTCCTGACGCTGATGGGGGCGTTCAGGCGGAAGACGGCCGTTCACCCGGCCCGGCGGCATCGCGCTGCCCGGGCCGGGTTTTTATTTTCCGGAAAGGCGCCGCCGCGGACTGTTCCGTTTTTCCGGCGGTTATGATATGATTGTTTCCGGAAAAGGAACCCCGTTTATTTTTCTCTACCGGAACGGACGGCCCGGACGGTCCGGAATCCGCAGGAGGTGCCGCAGTGAAAAAGTATATTCTGCCGGTTATGATGCTGGCTGTGTTTGAGACGGTCGCGGTCGTGCTGTGGCTGACCAAAGACAACCTGTTTTATCTGTTCAATTTCAGCTATATCGGCATGTCGGTTTCCCTGGGTATCTTTCTGTTTATCAGAAAGAACCGGTTCGCGAGGCGTATCGTGCAGCTGCTGGTGGGCCTGTACATGCTGATCTATCTCGGCCTGATCTGCAATGAGAATATGCAGATCGAGGGGTTCTGGTATTATCTGTTTACCGGCGTGTTCGAGGCGGCGACCATCCATTACGCCGTCGCGAAGATTTTCGGGCCGCTTCTCTTCGGCCGGGGCTGGTGCGGTTATGCCTGCTGGACGGCCATGGTGCTTGATTTTCTGCCGTACAAAGTTCCGGCCGGACCCCGGAGAAAGATCGGCTGGATCCGGTACGTCACCTTTTCCGCCTCGCTGGCGTTCGTCGCGGCCCTGTTCCTCGCGCGCGTCGGGAATCTGGAGCGTATCATGTTCCTGGCCTTTATCGTCGGGAACGTTCTGTACTATGCCTCGGGAATCGTTCTGGCCTTTCTGTTTAAGGACAACCGGGCTTTCTGCAAGTATCTCTGTCCGGTTACGGTATTCCTGAAACCGATGAGTTATTTCTCCCTGATCCGGGTGAAATGCGATAAGGAAAAGTGCGTCTCCTGCGGCAGATGCCGGCGCGTCTGCCCGATGGACGTGGACGTGACGGACAACTCCAGGAAGAGGAAGAACGGCACGGAGTGCATCCTCTGCATGGAATGCGTGAGGAACTGTCCGAAGAACGCCCTGTAAAAACGGGGTGTCAGGAGCCGCGGGATACCTGAAAAGGTCCGGCTTCCGCCGCGTCCGGGGAGAAACCGGAACGGGTGAAAAAGCCCGCGGCGATATACACGGACAGCCGAAAAACCGGAGCGGGGTGATTGGAAAATGATTCGTGAAGCCGACGTCGGCGACGCGGCCGCGATCGCCGGAATCGACGTCGCCGGCAGCCGGTTCGCCTATGCCGGCATCGTTCCGGACGAATGCCTGTACCGGGATCTGACGGTTGAAAACCGCGTTCCGGTCCACAGGCGCTGGATCGCTGAAAAGCGGTTTGACGTCCGGGTATACGAGGATCCGGAAACCGGAGCCGTCAGGGCCATGATGGGGATCGGCATGAGTGAGGACGATGACAAAAAGGGCGCCTTTGAGCTTCATTATCTCTACGTCGATCCCGGCTGCCTGCGAAGGGGGATCGGTTCCGAAATGCTGCGGTTCTTTGAGCGGAAAGGCAGAGAGCTGGGCTGCCCGGAATTTGTCGTCTGGGTTCTGGAGGGAAACGGAATCGGAAGAAACTTCTATGAAAAAAACGGCTATCGTCCCGACGGAAAGGAAAAGATATTCAGGCGGTGGAACGCGCGGGAAATCAGATATGTAAAAAGCTGACGGTTCCGTCCGGGAAACACATGAACGGAATCTGTACGGCCTGCCGGTTCTGTATTGCCGGCAGGCTTTTTCGGTTTTTTCAGTACGGCGCCGTTTCTCAGACGTTCTTTTCCTGTTCATCTGCCGGTGCAGGCGGCCGGGACCGTGGTCCGGTCCGGAAGGCGCGGAACCTTCGGCGGGCGCGGCTGACATCCCGGCTCTCTCGAACGTATATCCTATTGGGAAGGGAAACCGGAAGTCTTTCCGCTTCCCCGAAAAAAACGACTGGAGGTGTTTCCGATAAAAAGAACCTTAACGGCCCTGATGCTGGCCCTGTGCCTGCTTGTCTCCGCTGCCGGGTTCGCGGAGGATAAGGCCGCGGCCGGCTTTGCGGAGGAAAAATCCGTCGTCCTGTACGCGGAAGGCGTGGA
>ONXY01000367.1 GCA_900321945.1 uncultured Eubacteriales bacterium
GCGCACCGGGCGTAGCGGTCCGCGTACTCCTCCGAAAACTGCCGCGACATCTCCCGCGTCCAGTCCCGGTACAGCAGGTTTCCCGCGTCGTGCCGCGTCAGCCTCATCCAGTATATCACATGCTGAAACATGGCGCGGACCGCTTCGCCGTAATCCCCGGACTCAAAAATTTTTCGGGATTCCCTCCCTTTTTTCCTTCTCGCGCTGAGTACCGCGAAAGGCAGGAAGGGCAGTACGGTCACGGCGGCCGTCAGCAGAAGCAGCAGCGCCGTCCTCAGAAAGTTGGGCCGGTCCGGTCTGGAGATCTGCTCCTCCTCCTCCGTCACAAGCCGGTAGCTTTTCCCTTTCCCGGCTTCTTCCCCGCCGGTCAGAACGGATCTGGCGTTCATATGCCGGGTTTCGACGGTTTCCGCCGGCGTTTCCGGGGATGCGCCCGCGGTCTGCTGAACCGCCCGGCTGAGCTGATCCCGCGCTCTCTCGGAAGCATTCTCCACGGCTTCGTCCACCCCGGGAGCAAATCCGTATACCAGCATCGCCGCCGCGGCCGCGGCCGCGCAGAAAAGCAGGCAGGTTTTCCGGGTCAGGGGCCGCGGCATAAGCAGCAGCCCCAGCCCGGCGTACAGAAGTCCGTTGGCCGCAGGCGGGAACGATACGCCGAGATAGACCTGAAACCCCGTCAGCAGAACCGCCGTCAGCAGAACCGGAGCATGTCTCCGGGATAAAACAAGGATTCCCGTCCAAGCCGCTCCGGCCGCCGCCAGCATCGCGGACGCCGCCGCGGCGCCGCCTCCCTCCGGCACGTCGAACCTTTCGTATACGTATGCGTTGACGGCCTCGCTCCTGTCGAAGAGACTGTTGCAGAGGCTTTTCAGGCCGTTCCTGGTTTCCGGAATCAGAACGCACAGAATCAGCAGGACCGGCAGAACCGCCGCGCAGGCGGTCAGGATTCTCCGTCCCGCGGGCATGAGCCGGTCTGTTTCACGCGGTGTCGTCCCTTCCGCGGTATCGTCGGTCCCCGCGGATTCCGGCGCCCGGACGGGAGCTTTCTCCTCCTCGGGCATGCTTTCCCGGATCAGCAGTCTGTCCGTCTTCGCGGACAGTTTCCAGTGAATTCTCCGTACCGGATCGCCCGGACGGTACTCCCGGACTGTAACGTCCGGTTCGTTCTCCGCGCATGCCGCGGCTTTTTTGCCGTCCCCTTCCGCTTCTTTTCCGGAAGGCGCTCCGTCTTTCTCCGGCGGCGTTTTTTCTCCGGCGCCGCGGAACGCCCGGCGTCTTTTCCCGGGCGTCCGCAGGAAGCGGACAAGAAGAGGCGCCGCCAGGGACGCCGCAAGCACGATGCGGGTGCCTGTGTTGTTCTCAAAGAAATACAGGCATGCCGCGGAAAGCAGCCAGACCGGGTACTCCATCCGCCGGCGGCTCATGCGCGGTTCCTGTTTTCACGCCCGGCACGCGGGTTTCCCCACTCGTCCGGCGTTTGTACGGTTCCGGTCAGCTCCCGCAGGACTTCCTTCACTCCGGCGCCGCCGGCCTGCGCCTCCTGCTTCAGAATCACGCGGTGGGCGCAGACGTCCTCAAAAACAGCCTGCACGTCTCCGCCGGTCACGTAGTCGCGTCCTTCCGCCCAGGCGTGCGCCTTGGCCGTCCGGTTCAGGAACAGCGCGCCCCGCGGGCTGATGCCCACGGCGACCTTTTCGTGTTCCCTGGAAGCCATCGTCAGTCTGGTAATGTAATCGAGAATACTGTCCTTCACAGTAACCTGCCGTACCTGCCGCTGCATCCCGGCGACCTGATCGCGGCTCAGCACCTGCTGTACCTGATCCAGAGGATTTCCGGTCTGGCGGTCCCTGAGCAGGGCCATCTGAGCGTCGTAATCCGGATAGCCCAGCGACAGGCGTACCAGAAAGCGGTCCGTCTGGGCATACGGCAGAACCTGCGTGCCTGCGGTTCCGATGCTGTTCTGTGTGGCGATAACCAGAAAGGGGCTCTCCAGCGGATAGGTTTCTCCGTCCACCGTGACCTGCCGTTCCTCCATGGCCTCCAGCAGCGCGGACTGGGTTTTGCTGGAGGCCCGGTTGATTTCGTCCCCCAGCAGCAGGTTCACCCCGCTGACCGCTCCGGGGCGGTAAACGAAAGCGCCGGTGTTCTTCTCGTACACGGAGAATCCCGTAATATCCGAAGGCAGCACGTCCGGCGTAAACTGAACGCGCCGGAAACCGAGCCCCACCGCCCGGCTGAGGGCGACGGCCAGCGTCGTCTTTCCCACCCCGGGCACGTCGTCCAGAAGGATATGCCCGTCCGCAAGCACAGCCGTCAGGATTTTCTGTATGACGCCGCGCTTTCCCGCGATGGCTTTCTCAATCTGTTCCGTCGTCCGCTCCAGTTCCTGACGCATGCGCGCAAAGCCTCCGTTTCCTCTTGAATACACAGGAACAGCAAGTCCCGAAAGGCCTGCTGTTCCCTCTTTGCCGGTCTCCGGATCCGCCGCCGGGTCCGTTATGCGTTTCCGTTTCCCGCTGCGGTTTTACTCTTCCGTAGTCACGGTGATCCTGCCCTGCGGCCCGGCGTAGGGTTCTCCGATCACGTGATCCAGCTCTTCCGCGATGTACATCCAGACCACGTCCCGGACGACGGCCGTCGTGACGGTGCTCTTTTCATTCGCTTCAGCGGCGGATTTGAATACATAGGAGGAATCCATGCCGTTGAAGTTCGCGTTGCTTGTGATGACGGCGTAAACGGCTTCCGGGTCGAAGGGCCGGCCGTTCACCTCCGTGACGGCGACCCGCCCCAGGGACGCGGCCTTAAACCAGTTGTCCCCGTAGGCTTCTCCCCTGTCGTACGCGACGGTTGTGTCCACCGTGTAGCTGAGGCCGGACACCTGCATGAAGGACGCGCAGGCGGCGGCAGTCTCACCGCTGTACGGCAGTCCCTGTGAGGCGGCTTCCAGCGCTTCGGTCAGCTGGCTTCCGGTCAGATAGACGACAGCGGCCTTGTTCGGGTACGGAAGAACCTCCGCGAGCTGTTCCGCTCCGAATTTGCCTTCGGCGATGTCCGCACGCAGGTTCCCGCCGTTCCACAGAGCGACGGTGTGATCCGCGTCCACGGCAATCTGCGTGTTGCCGGCGGTCACGTCGTCCTCCTCGAAAAATTCGTTGATCCTGCCGGAAACGGCGAACCAGCGCAGAGCGTCCGCCCAGAAATCGCCCAGGTTGGTCTCGCCCTTCCGCGCGGCGTCGTCCGCGCCGTAAAGAACGACGCCGCTGTATGCCTCCAGAGTGTCGTCCAGTTCGATCTCGTTGCCGTGGGCGTCCGTAAAGACAGACGCGAAGGCCGCGGTGCACAGCGTGCAGCAGAGGCATACCGCCAGCGTCAGGGCCATGGTTTTTTTCAGGGTCTTCATGGAATGCTCCTCCTTCTTCATGCCCGGTCTGTCAGTTCCCGGACGCGCCGAAAAAACAAAAGGCGCGGCAGCCCTCTTGGGAGAGCTGTCGGCACCTTGATGATACCGGAACGCCGGAACTGCGGAAACGTCGGCGGCCCGCTTGTACGGACCTTCGCCGGCTTGGGCCGGCTTCTGCATTCTATCAGGCCCGATGGTGTTTGTCAACGTTCCCGCGGCGGCGGACGGTACCGGCGCGGAAAAGCGTCTGGCTCTTTCTTTTCTTTTCTGTTTCTGATAGAATTACAGTATGATGAGTTTTCCGCCGTCCGGATCCGGCTTCGCTTTTCCCGGACTGCGGAGGGTGCGGAAATGATCCGGTTGTAAAAAAGAGGCGGTACGGAACGGGCTGTGTTCCGTTTCTCGTAAAAAGCTCATGAAGGGAGGCCGGTCCCGTGAACGTTACGGTTCAGGATATGATGGATGCCCGGGACCGCCGGGCGGAACGGCAGAGGGAACTGCTGTCGGCTTACGCGGGGCAGACCCTGCTTTCCTTTACCATGAATATCCCCGGTCCTGAGAAAGACAGTCCCCTGATCCGCCGCGGCGCGGCGCTGGGCCGCCGGCTGCTGGACAGGGGACTGCTCCGTCTGAAGGTCAGACCGCTGCACGCCGAAACGGCCGAATGCTTTACGGGGCCGGAGAGTTTTTTCGTCCTGCCGCTGCCTCCGCTGGAAGTCAAGCGCGTCGCGGCGGATATCGAGGAGGCTTCTCCGGCCGGCCGTCTGTTTGATCTGGACGTGCTCCGTCCCGACGGTTCGAAGGTAGACCGCCGGGAAGTCGGCCTTCCGGCGCGGCGCTGTCTGCTCTGCGGCGTGGAGGCTCAGGTCTGCGCCCGCTCCAGGACGCATACGGTTGCGGAACTCCGCCGCCGCGTGGATGAGATCCTGACCGGCGCTCTGAGAGCGGACGACTGCCGCGAGACCGCGCGTCTGGCCTGTCAGGCCCTGCTGGACGAGGTCAACACCTCCCCGAAGCCCGGCCTCGTGGACCGGTTCAATGCCGGCAGTCACCGGGATATGGACATTTTCACGTTCGCGGCCGCCGTTCCCGCGCTGTATCCGTATTTTTTCCGCTGCGCGGAAATCGGAGCGGACCTCGCCGGCAAGCCGGCCGTGGAAACCTTCCGCGGGCTCCGCGTTCAGGGACGCCTTGCGGAGGGGGATATGCTCGCGGCGACGGGCGGCGTCAACACC
>ONXY01000502.1 GCA_900321945.1 uncultured Eubacteriales bacterium
ATCGACGTCTGGGCAATGTCCTTCGGCTGCATGGTCGGCTGGGGCGTGTTTGCCATGCCGGGGACGACGTTCCTCCCGATCGCGGGGCCGCTGGGCACCCTGCTGTCCATGCTGATCGGAATGGCGATCATGCTGATCATCGCCAGCAATCTGTCCTACCTGATGGGGCGGTCAGCCGTAACCGGAGGCATATACGCCTATACCAAAGAGGCCTTCGGAAGGGATCACGCTTTTTTAAGCTCGTGGTTTTTGTGCCTGTCTTACTTAACTATCGTCTTTTTGAACGGCACCGCGCTGTTCTTTATCGTCCGGACGCTGTTCTCGGATACGGTCCAGAGCGGTTTCCATTATACGGTTTCCGGACATACGATCTATCTGGGCGAGACCCTCATTTCCGTCCTGGTTCTTGTGGGTACGGGCGTCCTCTTTGTGGCGGCGAAACCCGCGCTGCAGCGGATTCACACGGCGCTTTCCATTGTCCTGTTCGCGGGGATTCTCGTAACCGCCGCGTTTTGCATGCCGCATGTCTTTGCCAGTGGGGCGATGCATACGTTCGGGATCTCCGGTTTCAACAGAAGCTACGCGGTATTAAGCCTCGTGATTCTGGCACCGTGGGCGTTCGTGGGTTTTGAAGTGACGGTCTTCGACACCGCGCATTTCAAATTTCCGGTCAAACGGTCGAAGCCCATCCTTTTCGTTTCCATTCTGGCGGCGACGCTGGCGTATGTTTCCATGACGTACGTCAGCATCGCTTCCATCCCGGACGGGTTTACCTCCTGGCAGGACTATATCGCAGGCCTCGGAAGCATGAGCGGCGTTGCCTCTGTTCCGACCTTCTACGCCGCGAGATCCATTATGGGTCCGGCAGGGCTGGCCATCATGACCGTGACCGCGGTCGCCGCCATTCTAACGGGAATCATCGGCGGTTACCGGGCGACGACGCGCGTCCTGTCGACCATGGCGGAAGACCGCATCCTTTCCGAGAAGTTCTCCAAAACGACGTACAGCATCGTGTTCATCATGGTGCTTTCCGTGCTTCTGTCCCTGCTTGGCAGAAACACGCTGAACTGGTTTGTCGATCTTACCTCCTTTGGCGCAATCATCGGATTCGGGTATTCTTCCGCCGCGGCCTGGAAAATTGCGAAGGCTGAAGGAAACAGGAAAACGGCGGCGACCGGGATGATCGGGACGATCCTGTCCGCAGTCTTCGTCGTCGTGCAGCTCGTTCCCCGGCTGGCGGCCATGGAGGCGATGGGCAGCGAGGCCTTCCTGCTGCTCTCCCTGTGGTGTCTGCTGGGCTTTGTGTTTTACTGGAGAACCGTCGTAAAGAGCACGCTCACGGAATACAGCGGCATGTCCACTTCGGGCGTCGTCCTGTTTATTCTGCTGGTGTATTCTTCGCTGATGTGGATGGCGAAACTGCTCTTCGCCGGAGAAAACGCTCAGCAGATGAAGCAGGCGATTACCCGGGGCGGGCTGGTTCTCTTCGCGATTATCTTTGTCGGCCTCGCGGTGATGCTGTACGTGCAGAATATCGTCCGGAAAAAGCACGAGGCCGCCGAAAGGGAGAAAATCCACGCGGTGGAGAGCAGCTTGGCCAAGAGCCGGTTCCTGTTTAACATGTCGCATGACATCCGGACCCCGATGAACGCCATCATCGGCTATACCAACCTTGCGCGGAAAGAGACAGAGCCCGCAAAAATACGCGAGTTTCTCGATAAGATCGACGGCGCCAGCCAGCACCTCCTGGCGCTGGTCAACGATATCCTTGAGATGAGCCGTATTGAAAACGGGAAGATCGACCTGGAGTATGTGCCGCTGGATCTGTGTTCTGTCTTCGGGGAAATCCGGAATCTGTTTTCGGAACAGATGAAGCAGAGGAACCTGAATTTTCAGGTTTATACGGATCAGGTGCAGAACCGGTACGTCTGGTGCGACAAAAACAGTCTGAACCGCGTGCTCCTCAACATCATCAGCAACGCGTACAAGTTTACGCCGGACGGTGGGACGATCACCGTCTCCCTTCTGGAAACGGGCAGCGGAGAGAACGGCTACGGTTCTTATGAAATCCGCGTGCAGGATAGCGGCATCGGTATGTCCAAAGAGTTCGCCGAGAAGATGTTCATCGCCTTTGAAAGGGAGCGCACCTCGACGGTCAGCGGCATGGAAGGAACCGGACTCGGCATGTCGATCACCAAAGGCATCGTCGACCTGATGGGCGGTGTGATCGACGTGCTGACCGCGCCGGGATCCGGAACGACGATCGTCATCCGCATCAAATTTAAGATCGCGGAAAAGACGGATATACATGGCCTGGAAGAGGAACCCGACGAAGCGGCGGCCGCAGAACTGGATTTTACCGGCAAACGCCTTCTTCTGGTCGAGGACAATGCGATCAATATGGAGATCGCGGGCATGATTCTGTCGCAGGCCGGCTTTACAGTGGAGACGGCTGAAAACGGAAAAATCGCCCTGGATATGGTCGCGTCTTCCCAGCCGGGTTATTACGACGCCATCCTGATGGATATACAGATGCCGGTGATGGACGGCTATGAGGCGACGCGGGCAATCC